>CAYZDQ010000374.1:0-3381 GCA_964476955.1 uncultured Anaerolineaceae bacterium | reverse complement strand
TTCCGAGCTGGCAGCGGCGTACGACCTGCCGGTCTGCAGCCATGGCATGCAGGAGCTGCACGTGAGCCTGGTAGCCGCGCAGCCGCATGCCGGCTGGGTAGAGGTCCACAGCTTCCCCATCGACGAGTACACGACGCGACCGCTGGTCATCGCCGACGATCGCGCCATCGCGCCAGACGAGCCGGGCATCGGCGTCGTCTTCGACTGGGAGAAACTGGCAAGGTACGAGGTGGCGTAGCTCTCGCCGGCCACGCCACAAGGAGGGGGAAGCATGTACTACAAGCCGGATTGGGAGCAGGCCAAGGAGCGCCTGCTGGCCTGGTGGGACAACGAGATCATCGACCGCGCCGTGGTCGCGCTCCACGCGCCGAGGCGGGAGTCGGACATGCCGCCGTTCCCGAACCTGACCAACGGGCCCTGGCCCGGTGGCCTCGAGGGTGTCGACGCCAACGACACCGAGACCATCAAGCACTGGTGGACCGACCCCGAGGCGAACAAGCAGCGCATGATCACCTGGTTCGAGAACAACTGGTTCGGCGCGGAGGCGTTGCCGGTCACCTACGTCAACTGGGGCGCGATGGCGCTGTGCGGGATGTTCGGCTCGGAGCTGGGCTGGCACACGACCAGCGTCTGGTACAGCAAGGTCATCGAGGACTGGTCCACCTGGGAGTGGAAGGAAGACCCGCGCGACAGCTACACCTACCGCCAGATCGACGCCATCATGGACGCGTTGACCGACGGCGCCGAAGGCCGCTACTTCGTGGGTAAGCCCGAGCTGGGCAACGGCGCGGATTGCGTCTCGCTCATGCGCGGCATGGAACGGCTGGCCTTCGACCTCTACAACGAGCCCGACGCGGTCGAGCGCGGCGTGGAGGTGGTCTCCGATGCCTGGGTCGAGCTGATGGAAGAGGCCTACCAGCGCACCACCGCCATCAACGATGGTGGCGACGTGCTCGCCTGGCTGGGTGCCTGGGCCCCGGGGCGCACGGACCAGATCGCCTGCGACTTCAGCTCGATCATCTCGCCGGACATGTTCCGTCGCTTCTTCATCCCCGAGGTGCAGAAGATGGGCCGCTGGTGCGACAACGGCATCTACCACCTCGACGGGCCCGATTGCATGCGCAACGACCTCGACATCCTGCTCGAGCAGGAGGACATCGAGGTGATCCAGTTCACGCCCGGCGTGGGCTTCCCGCCCACCAGCACGCCGGAGTACCTGCCGCGCCTCAAGCGCATCCTCGAGAGCGGTCGCGGGCTCTACCTGCTGGCCGAGCCGGACGAGGTCCAGACACTGCTCGAGTACCTGGGCCCGAAGGGCGTGTTCATGCGTGTCTACCTCGACTCGCAGGACGAGGCCGAGCAGATGCTCAAGGATGTCGCCCGGTGGAGTGCTGCGGGCAACGTCTTCGGCGGCGCGGAGACGCCCGGCTCAGCCGACTGACGCGGGGGCGCGAAAACGCCAGCTCGGTCCCGAGGAGGGTGGGACCAAGCTGGCGTTCGCGTGTGGTGGAGCGCCCCGAGGGCGCCGGAAGTCCCGGCTAGCGACCCATCCAGCCGCCGTCGACGGTGACGATCGAGCCGTTCATGTAGTCGGAGGCGGGCGACGACAGGAAGAAGCGGGGTCCACCGCAGGCATCGGGCGTGCCCCAGCGGCCAGCCGGGATGCGGTCGAGGATGGCCTTGGAGCCGACGGCATCCGGGCGCAGGGCCGAGGTGTTCTCGGTGGCGATGTAGCCGGGCGCGAGGCCGTTGACGGTGATGCCCTTGCCGGCCCACTCGTTGGCGAAGGCCATGATCAGCCGGGCCACGCCCGACTTGGAGGCGGCGTAGCCGGGGACGGTGATGCCGCCCTGGAAGCTCAGCAACGAGGCCGTGAAGACGACCTTGCCCGAGCCGCGCTCGACCATGTCCCGGCCGAACTCGCGGGTGATCACGAACTGGGAGGAGAGGTTGACCTCGATGACCTTGTCCCAGTACTCGTCGGGATGCTCGGCGATGGGTGCGCGCGCGATCATGCCCGCGTTGTTGACCAGGATGTCCGGCGTGCCGAACTGCTTCTTGACCGCGTTGATGCTGGCGTACAGCTGCTCGCGGTCACTGAAGTCGGTGGGGAAGAAGGCGTACTTGCGACCCAGGCCCTCGATGATCGCCTGTGTCTCGTCGGCCTGACCTTCCTCCAGCGCGAGGCTGAAGTTGATGATGTCAGCGCCGGCCTCCGCGAGGGCCTTGGCCATGCCCTGGCCGATGCCCTGCGAGCTGCCGGTCACCACCGCCAGCTTCCCGTCGAGCTTGAATTGGTCCAGGATCGCCACGTTCTCTCCTCCTCTTGTCTGGTTCGTCTAGGCCTGGCAGTCGATGAGCAGCTTGACCACGTTCTCGCCGCTGTCCAGGCGCGCCACGGCCTCGGAGACCTGCGCGAGCGGCATGACGTCGCTGATGAGGGCGTCGGTCGGGATGGTGCCGGCGGCTACCAGTCGCACGGCCTCCTCGAAGTCGGGCCGTTCCTTGACCCGAGCGCCGATGACCGACAGCTCCTTCCAGAAGATCTGGAACACGTCCACGGGCGGTGCCACCGGCTGGATGCCCACGACCACGCCCAGGCCGCGTCGGCGCAGCACGTCGGTCAAGGCCTTCACCCCGGGCACGGAGCCGGAGACCTCGAAGGCGATGTCCGCACCGGCGCCGCCGGTCCACTCGTCCACGACCGCGGCCAGGTCCTCGCTGGTGGGGTCCACCGTCCGGAAGCCGAACTCCGCGGCCAGCTCCAGGCGTGAGGCGGCGACCTCCGAGAGCAGCACGTCCGCACCCCGGTCACGCGCGACGATGGCGATGAGCAGGC
The DNA here is from genome assembly GCA_964476955.1 of uncultured Anaerolineaceae bacterium. Taxonomy (GTDB): domain Bacteria; phylum Chloroflexota; class Limnocylindria; order Limnocylindrales; family CSP1-4; genus JAFMJV01. The sequence continues at coordinate 542 of CAYZDQ010000374.1, read as the reverse complement.
CGATGGGCCCGCCGCCGATGACGGCTACCTTGTCGCCGGCCTTGACATCGGCGCGGTTGATGTCGTGCATCGCTACCGCTACCGGCTCCACCAGCGCGGCGGTGCGCAGATCGATGTCCGCGGGCAGGCGCACGAGCCAGTCGGCCTTCACGTTCCAGCGGCCTTGCAGCGCGCCGGGTGAGTCGATGCCGACGAAGTTGAGGTTCTGGCAGATGTGGTTGACGCCGGCCAGGCAAGCGGCACAGGTGCCATCCCAGTCGAGCGGCATGACGGTGACCTTGTCACCCACGTTCCAGCCGTCCACGCCCGCGCCGATCTCGGCGATGGTGCCGGACATCTCGTGCCCGATGGGCCAGGGTGACTTCACGCGGCCGTCCATCCCGCCATGCGAGATGGTGAGGTCGGTGCCGCAGATACCCGTATAGGCGACGGCCACCTGTACCTCGCCGGCCGCGGGCGCGACCGGCTCGTATTCCCGCGGCTTGAAGACGCCGGAACCGTGGTAGTCGATGGCCAGCTGACCCATGGTGCACCTTCTGACG
>CAYZDQ010000373.1:0-3386 GCA_964476955.1 uncultured Anaerolineaceae bacterium | reverse complement strand
GCTCACGGGCTTGACAAGACCCTATGGGATCTAGCTGAAGAACTCGGTGATGCGAGCGGTGTCGTCCGAGAAGGCCCATCGCTCGGTGACCTTGCCGTCGCTCACGTGGAAGATCTCCGCGGTGTTGTAGTCGAGCGTCTGGTCGCCCTTGGTGGCGTGCGCCTTCACCAGCGCGATGACGTGATCGTCGCTGGCGGTGATGTCATGCAGCTCGGCGGTGATGGTGAAGTCGCTGCTGCCACCGCCGAGGCCCTCGGTCATGGCGGCCTTGCCGCGAACCGGCTCGGGCACGCCGATCATGTGCCATACGACGTCGTCGGCGATCATCGCGCCGAAACCTTCGTAGTCCTGGCGGTTGAGCGCCTCGATGCCCTCTCGGACGAGTGCTGCGAACGGGTGTTCAGCCATCGGATGTGACCTCCCTGGGCGACCACTGGGCCCCCCGTCGCCACGACAGCATAGGCGCCGGATGCAAGCCCCCAAGCACCCCCGCGCTAGCCGGCTGCGACCAGCTCCCGCAGGCGCGGCAGTCGCTCCATCGTCTCGCGGTCGAAGGGCGCGGGGAAGTCGACGTTGACGTGGGTGAAGCCGAGGTCCAGGTAGGCACGCCACTGTCGAGCCACGTGCTCCTCGTCACCGAGGAAGTCGACCTCGGGGTCGATGACGTGTCCGCTGCCGTTGGCGTCCAGGCCGCTCTTGAGCACACGCCGCGCCTCGGCCGGGTCGTCTCGCAGGACCAGGAAGCGGTTGATCGTGAACTCGATGTCGAGCGGGTCCCGACCGACGGCCTCGCAGTGGCCCTTGAGGACGTCGACCTTGTGAGCCAGCGTCTCCAGGCTCCCATTGACGTTCCAGGCCTGCGCATAGCGCGCCACCGTGCGCAGCGTCTTCTTCTCACCGCCGCCACCGATCATCAGCGGCAGCGACCCCGCGCCGCCGTGGGGCAGGGGGTGGTGTTCGAGCTCGCGGAAGGCGTAGTGGCCGCCGGGCTCCGAGGTCACGGTCTCACCGGCGAGAACGCGCGTGACGCCGGACACGGCCTCGTCGAACCAGTCGAGCCGCTGGCCGAAGCCGGACCCGAACTCGATCCCGTTGGCCGTGTGCTCGTACTCGAACCAGGCACCGCCGAGGCCCAGCCAGGCGCGCCCTGAGCTGATGTGATCGACGGTGACCGCAGATTTGGCGGTGAGGCCGGGGTTGCGGAACGTATTGGCACCGACCATCAGGCCCAGCTGGATCCGCTTGGTTTCGGCGGCCCAGGCCGCCAGCGTGGTCCAGCCCTCGTAGATCGGCTGCAGCGGGTCGCCCACGATGGCGTGGAGGTGGTCCCAGGTCCAGAGCGAGTCGAGCCCGACAGTGTCTGCCAGGCGGGCGTATTCGGAGAGCGCTGTCCACTCGGCCTGTTGCGGCCAAAGGAGCGCACCGATGCGGATGGGGTATCGGTCGCGGTGTGTGGTCATGGACCAGAGGCTATAGCATCTTCTGCGTGCCTTGGCCCCGCAACGCAAAGATCGCCTTCATCGGCTCGCACGGTATCCGCAAGACGACTGCCGCCCTGGCGTTCGCGAGCGTCATCCAGCGCGCCGGCCGGTCCGTCGAGTTCGCCCGGGAGGTCGTACGCGACAACCCCCTGGGCATCAACGAGGGCGCGACGTCGGAAGCGCAGCTGTGGGTTCTGACCTCCCAGATCCGGCGCGAGCTCGAGCTCTCACGCAAGGCCGAGTGCCTCGTCACCGACCGCGGCGTGATGGACAACTTCGCCTACTACCTGCGCGCCAGCGGGGGCGAGGATCGGTTCGACGTGGGCCCGCTCGTGCGCCAATGGTCTCGCACCTACGACCTGGTGGTGCGGCTGACGCCGGACGTGGAGATCCGCTCCGATGGCGTGCGCTCGACCAACGACCGCTTCCGCGACGAGATCGAGGCCATCCTCGATGCGCGCATGCCACGCCTGGTGTCCCGGGACCGGCTGGTGGTGCAGGCTGCGTCGGGCATCACCGAGACCCACGACTGGTGGCCGCTCGCCGAGCAGCTGGCCATGCGCCTGGGGGAGCCGCTGCTGGCCGAGGGTGTGAGCAGACCTGCTCGTCCGGCTCGGGCGTCCGGCTCGCGTGGACGTCGTCCGAAGGCACCGTCGCGCGACCAGCTCGCGCTCGATCTGGGTCGCTGAGGACCGCATCCGCCAGAGGCGGGTAGAGTCAGGGCGATGTCGTCGAACTCCAGCCCCGGTTGGGACACCAGCCCTACCCCCGACTCCTCCTTCTCCGATCCGAGCCGTCCCGGGCCGCTCGATACCGGGGTGGCAGTGGGTCTGCTCAAGCGCGGCCAGGCGCTCGCGGAGCAGGGCGATTGGGACCTCGCCGCGGGTACCTTCGCGCGAGTGGTCGGTGCCGATGACCCCGCGCTCCACACCGCGGCGCTGCTGGGCTTGGCCGAGTGCCGCTACCGGCTCGATGACGAGCCGGCCGCACTGCAGGCGTGGATCTCTGCCACCCAGGCTCCGGAGAACGAGCTGACCTGGCGTGCCTGGAAGGAGCTGGCTGTCGCCCGCGTGCGACTCAACGACGTGCCTGGCGCCGCACGTGCCTACCGCGAGGCCGGTCGCCGCGCCCCGGCCTCGGAGCAGGCCGGGATCCAATCGCGGATCGGCTGGCTGAGCAAGGAGATGGGCGACGACCAGGACGCCGAGCGGGCCTTCAGCCGCACCCGCCCCGATGGGCTGCCGCAACCGATGGTGACCTACGCCATCATCGCGGTGACGGCCATCATCAGTGCGGTCGCGCTCTTCGGCGCCGGCGAGGTGGAGGCCTGGCTGCTGCTGGACAAGGGCGGCATCTACTACGGCGACGAGTACTGGCGCCTGCTGACCGTGGCGCTCGTGCACGGCTCGATCATCCACCTGGGCTTCAACATGTACGCCCTCTGGATCATCGGGCCGCTGGTGGAGTCGCTCTACGGTCCGTGGCGTTTCTTCGCCATGTACCTCATCTGCGTGGCGGCCGGATCGGCCGCCAGCTTCGCCACCTCCGCCAACCCGGCGGTCGGGGCCAGCGGTGGCGTCTTCGGCCTCTTCGGTGTGCTGCTCGTCGCCGACCGCGTGCACAAGCCCGCGCTCACCCGCAACGCCCGCAACCTGACCATGCAGATCGGCATGCTCATCGGCATCAACCTGCTCATCGGCTTCAGCATCCCGGGCATCGACAACGCCGCGCACATCGGAGGATTGCTCGCCGGAGCAGCGCTGGGCTTCCTCATCGTGCCCCAGGGCGCGCGGCTCGACTCGTTCTGGAGGCGGCCCTCGAACGATCCGGTGTCACCCACCGGGGAGGCGCCGGATCCGGCGCAGCGGACGCGGCTACTACGCCTCGCCGGTGTCGCTGGCGTGA
>CAYZDQ010000372.1:1235-3396 GCA_964476955.1 uncultured Anaerolineaceae bacterium | reverse complement strand
ATCGGCGCGGGTGCTGTGGAAGAGGAACTCGCGCTTGTCGAGCGCTGAGATCGCCGTGTCGATGGCGCCCTTGTCCACCTCGCCCGCGGCCGAGGTCATGCCATCGAGCAGGCGGGCCTTGTCACGCTCGGTCTGCAGCCGGCCGATGAGCCAGGTGCCGGCGTTGCTGATGGCCTTGTAGTCGAGGTCGACCGGGTTCTGGGTGGAGAGGACCATGCCCACGCCGTGGGCACGGGCCTGCTTGAGGATGGTGAGGACGGGCTTCTTGGCCGGCGGTGCCACGGTCGGCGGCACGTAGCCGAAGACCTCATCCATGTAGATGAGCGCACGCAGCTCGCCGGTGCCGGATTGGCGACGGGTCCACGTGACCATCTTGCTGAGCACCATCGTGACCACGAACATGCGCTCGGCTTCCGAGAGGTGTGAGACGGAGATGACCGCGGCCTGCGGGCGACCGTCGGCGTAGAGCATCGACTCGATGTCCAGCGCACGGCCCTGGTTCCAGGACGCGAACGAGGGCGAGGCCAGCAGTCCGTTGAGCTTGAGCGCGAGCGCGGCCCGGTCCTTGGGCGGATAGAAGGTGTCGAGGTCGAGCACCCCCAGCTTGCGCATCGGCGGATCCTGGATGCGGCCGAGCAGGGTGGCCAGGTCCAGGTCCTCGCCCTCCGACCAGGCTCGCTCCACGAGATTGGCGATGAGGATGTGCTCGGGGCTCGAGAGCGGGTCGGCCTCGATGCCGATGAGCCCGAGCAGGCCGGCGGTGAAGCCCTCGACCTCGTCGCGCAGGGCCTCGATGTCATCGGTCGAATCGGGCGCACGCAGCGAGCCCACGAGGTTCAAGGGCACACCGGCGGTGGAGCCGGGCGTGTAGATGGTGAAGCCGGCAGCCACGCGCAGGCGGGCGATGCGCTCGGGGGCGATGCCACTGCGGGCCAGCCCGTCTCGCCACGTCTGTGCCGTCCTGGCGGCGAGCTCGTCGGGCGTGATGCCGTCGCGGGTCGAGGCAGCCTCCTCGATCCAGGGGCGGAAGTCAGCGGGACGCAGCTCGGGGAAGGTGAGCAGCAGGTTGCCCATGTCGCCCTTGGGGTCGATTACCAGGCAGGGGATCCCCTGCAGCAGCGCGTCCTCGAGCAGGTCGATGCCCAGGCCGGTCTTGCCCGAGCCGGTCATGCCCACGATGACGCCATGCGTGGTGAGGTCGGCCGGGTCGATGGTCAGCGGGCCGTCGGCGTCGAGCCGGTGGCCGATGAAGAGCTCGTTGGGGTCGATGCCGGTCATGGGTCCCTCGCCTGCTGCCACCCCGGACACATGCGCCTCGGTCCGGGCGCGCCCAACCTACCCCGATTCGCCTGGCCGCGGGTAGCGGATCAGGTGCTCCCTGATCGCGTGATGCATCGGGCCGGTCGACCCTGGTCCGGCGCGGTCGCTGGCAGCCGGCCGGTTCTGGTCTGGCGCGGCCGCTGGCAGCCGGTCGATCCTGGTCCGTCGCCGCTCGGTGCCAGCCAGTCGTCGCCCGGGTCGACGCGACGGGCCTCCGTAGCCAAGGTGGTCGTCGATCGCTCCACCGGCCGCCTCGTGAGGGACACCTGCCCGTCGTTCGGCTACGTCACCTGTCGTCCCCACCGACGGCAGTCGCAGAGACGGGGCCTGCGTGTGCGACTACGGTCGGTGGTGGCGACGCGTGGCTACGAGATCGGGCCTCGGGTGGCGATTGCGTCGTCACGGGCGACATCTGGCCATGTCCGGCCGTGGGCCCACTCCACAGCGTCGATGGTGGCGACGACTGTCTACCAAGGGGCGCGGATGCGCGGATGCGCGGATGCGCGGATGCCAGGGGCGCGGATGCGCGGATGCCACGACCGCGGGATGCGCGGCGGATGCTGCGGTCGGCCTGGGACTCGGAGCGTTGGTGGCGGCCGTCGCGCGGCGATGGGTAGCGGGTCAGGTGCCAGCTTGCCCCTCGGCGGATGCAATTGCGGGCATCTCGCTCTCCGCGGGCGCACCTGCCGGCGTTTCGTAGGGCGTCGTCTCGGGCGACTCCGGGACGCTCCCCTCCCCGGGCCGCTGCACCGCAATCACCGCCGGGATGCGAGCCGGAGCGGCCGCGTCCGAGATCGGTGCGGCCTGGGTAGCGGCGATCACCCCGATCGACACGCGGAAC
>CAYZDQ010000372.1:0-1219 GCA_964476955.1 uncultured Anaerolineaceae bacterium | reverse complement strand
GACAGCGGCATCAGTGTCCCCTGCCCCACCGGTGCATCACCCGGGAACCAGCGCAGCCACTCCTCGTAGAAGGTGTCGAACTCCGAGGCCTCGCGCAGCGACCAGTTGGCCCACACGATCTCATCGAGCGAGCTGCCCTGCTCTTCGAGCGTGGCCTTGAGGTTGGTGATGGCCTGGCGTGCCTGCTGCTTGATCTCGCCGCTGACGACCTGGCCGGTCTCGGGCTCGACCGGGCCGACCGACGAGACGTAGACCATGCCGCCGGCGATGACGGCCCGACCGCGACCCACTTCCGAAGCCGAGCGGGTAGGCGTCTCTGAGGTGCCGCTGATGCCCCAGCGCGACTTGCCTCGTCGGGTCGGCTCGTTGGGATCTTCGGGCGGGATGCCGTACTGGTCGGGCGGCAGCTCGATGCCACGGATCTGGAAGGTGGGCATGAAGGTCGGGCGGATGCCGGTGGGCTTGAGATAGCCCTGGATCTTGCCGTCGAGGACACCGGTCTGCTCGAACGTGAAGATCTCCTGGGTCAGGATGTCGTCATCCTCGATGCCATAGACCTCGGTGATGCTGACGATCTTGCGCGACCCATCGCGCACGCGGGCCGTGTGCACGATGACGTCGACGGCCGAGGCGATCTGCTCGCGGATGGCGCGCATCGGCAGCTCGTAGCCGGTCATCAGGATCATCGTCTCGATGCGGCGCAGCATGTCCGGCGGCGTGTTGGCGTGACCGGTGGAGAGGGAGCCTTCCTGACCGGTGGTCATGGCCTGGATCATGTCCAGTGCCTCACCGGCACGACACTCGCCCACGACGATGCGATCGGGCCGCATGTGCAGCGCGTTGCGCAGCAGGTCGCGGATGGTGATCTCGCCCTCGCCCTCGAGGTTGGCCGGGCGGGCCTCCAGCGTGACCACGTGCTTCTGGCTCAGCTGCAGCTCAGCCGCGTCCTCGATGGTGATGATGCGTTCCTCTTCAGGGATGAACGAGGAAAGCACGTTCAGCGTGGTCGTCTTGCCCGAGCCGGTGCCACCGCTGAGGAAGACGTTGAGCCGCGCTGCCACGCAGGCCTTGAGGAAGTCGAACATCTCCGCCGTGGCCGTGCCGAACTTGACCAGGTCATCGACTGCGAACCGGGTCGCGAACTTGCGAACGGTGATGACCGGGCCGATGAGCGAGAGCGGCTTGATGATGGCGTTGACGCGCGAACCATCCGGCAGGC
>CAYZDQ010000371.1:2951-3398 GCA_964476955.1 uncultured Anaerolineaceae bacterium | reverse complement strand
TGGGCATCACCGCGGCCATCGTGGGCGAGGGCCTCGGGTCGTCGACGGCACTGCTCACCGACGGCCGCTTCAGCGGCGGCACACGCGGCCTGATGATCGGCCACGTGGCTCCTGAAGCCGCGCTGGGTGGCCCCATCGCGCTGGTCGAGGAGGGCGACTCCGTCACGATCGACGTCGATCGTCGGGCCCTGGACCTCGACGTCGACGAGGCCGTGCTGGCCGAACGCCGCGCCCGCTGGACGGCGCCGGAACCGCGCTACACCAACGGCGTGATGGCCAAGTACGCCGCACTCGTCAGCTCCGCCAGCGAAGGCGCCGTCACCCGACCTCGCTGACGACTCAGCTGCCGGGTCTGCCCGGCAGCGCGAACCGCGCAACGACAAGAGGCTCGGGCCGATGGGCCCGAGCCTCTTGCTCTCTCCTCTTCCGCAGTAGGGAATCGCAGGT
>CAYZDQ010000371.1:0-2941 GCA_964476955.1 uncultured Anaerolineaceae bacterium | reverse complement strand
CTTCGGCGCGTTGTTGTGCCAAGCCTCCATCAGCAGCGGAGCCTGGCCCTTGACCCTGAGCAAGGCTGCGACCCGGGCGCCGACGTTGCCGAAGGAGCTGGTCCTCCAGGTCTGGCCGAAGTCCGAGGACGTGATGCGCTTGGGCGTGACGCCGGTGGCCTTGCTGTAGACGGCGGCGGTGCTCACGATGCGATTGCCCACCACGTCGATCGAGTACGGACGAGATGGGTTGTTGGTCCCGCCGGTCTTGGCCAGCACGTGCGGCTTGCTCACGCTCGCTCCCAGGTCCTTGCTCAGCTTGGCCTTGACCTTGCCAGCGTCCGAGTAGACCACTGCCAGCCGCTTGCCCTTGGCCGCCATCTTGGGGTACTTCACGTCATCCCACACGATGGTCTTCTGATTGGCCAGCCCGGCCTTGCCATCGGTGATGGTGACGCGGTGGAGCCGCAGGTCACCAGCCCGCACGAAGGTGACCGCAGTCTGCTCGGGTGTCGAGGCCACGGCGATCCCGCTGCGGTACTCGGCGGGGCCGAGGTCGAACGTCCTCTTGTAGGCCGGGGTGGTACCGAGCGGCTCGACGCTACGCAGCATCAACTTGGCCGTCGTCACCGCGCCGGTCTTCTGCAGCCAGCCGACCGCGAGCAGCTTGCCGCTGACACAGGTGACGGAGACGTCGCGGACCTGGTGGTTGCCGGTGCGCCTGGTCATGAATGCCTGTGCGGCACCGCCGCTGATGGTGCGGCTGGTGAGGATGACGTCCGAGTCACCGGTCTTGTCTGCCGGGTGGTGCCAGGCCGTGCCGACCCACACGCGTCCGGCGCAAACGTCGACCGACATGCCCAACGACGGCTTGCCCACGATGCGGTAGCGGCGCAGATTGCCGTTCTTCTTGCGGTAGTCGCTGCCGCCGTTGACGCTCCAGGCCACGTACAGCTGGGCGGGGTTGGCCGCCTCCTGGTAGCCCACGACCACGATGCCCGGCTTCTGGATGCCGTTGGCCGCGATGTCCTTGACGCGCAGGAGGTTGGCCGCGCGCAGCGGGCTCGGCAGGGCCTCCTTGGTGGCTGCGGTCATCGGCGCAGCCGCGGTCAGCACCAGCGTCAGTGCGGATGCGATGGCGAGCAGTAGTCCTCGCTTGACGACCATGATGAGTCCCTCCTGCACGGTCTCGATATTCGCTATCCCATCCCTCTCGGGTGTGAGCCTACAACGGGCCTGCACATCACGCTTTCGGCCGAGTCCGCCGGAAGTCTGCCAGCCGGGTCCGTGGCGAAGCTGTCAGCCCTTGGCCGGACCGCGGCGCAGCCCACCGCGCTGGGTCATCGCGTGGTTGGCCAGCGCCGCCACGCCCATGGCCACGAGGGCTCGCTCGGCCATGGGCATCGGTCGCACCACCGAGAGGAACTGGTCGGCCCGATCGCGGTCCACCGCAGACAGCAGGGCGCCACCCTCCGGCGTGAGCTTGAGCACTCGCTGGCGCCGGTCGGCGACCTCCTCCACGCGTTCGATGTAGCCGCGCTCGACGAGCCCGGCGATGAGGCGGCTGGTGGCGGAGGGCGAGCGCTCGAGCAGCTCCGCGAGGTCCCCCACTGTGAGCGTGGTCGGCCCGCCGATGGCATAGAGCGCAGCCAGCTGCGTGAAGCCCACATCGAGCGACCCCAGCTGGGCCGCGATGCCGATCACCAGCTCGCGCCAGAGCGCGCGTCCGACCGCGATGCGGTCCGAGAGGATGCGCGGGTTCTGCAGCTCTTCGCGAGCGGCCTGGACGACTGGGGAGAGCAGTGGATCATCCATCGTGTGCATGGTTGCACACGAATAGCCGGGTGTCACGCGATCTCCTGCTACGGTGCGACATGCGCGCCGTTGTGCGCGCCTCGCCGCGCGTGGGAGCGTGCCCGGCGACCACCCGAGAGCACGAGGGGAGCATCGACTGGTGCCTGCCTATATCTACCCCGGACAGGGATCGCAGTCGGTCGGCATGGGCCAGGCCCTGGCCGCCGTCTCGCCCGCGGCCGCGGCCGTCTGGGCCGAGGCCGACGATGCCCTCGGCGAACCCATCTCACAGCTGGCCTGGGAGGGCCCGGCCGAGCAGCTGGACCTGACCGTGAACGCGCAGCCGGCGCTGCTGGCCGCCTCGATCGCGGCAGGACGAGCGCTGGAGGCTACGCTCGCGGGGAACGCCGGACCGTACGGCCCGCCAAGCTACTACGCGGGCCACTCCATGGGCCAGTACAGCGCGATGGTGGCCGCGGGCGTGCTCGACCTGAGCGATGCCGTGCGCCTCGTGCGCGAGCGCGGTCGCCTGATGCAGGCCTCTTCCGGTGACGGCGCAATGGCCGCGATCATCGGGCTCGCGGATGAGAAGAACGACGAGCTGATGGCCATCGGCGCTGCCGAGGGCATCATCACCATCGCCAATCGCAACTCGCCCGGCCAGATCGTCATCAGCGGCCAGCGCGCCGCGGTGGAGGCTGCCGCCGCGGCCGCCAAGGGCCTCGGTGCCCGGCGCGGGATGGTCCTGCCGGTGAGCGTGGCCGCCCACTCCCCCCTCATGGCCGAGGCCGCCGACGGCATGCGCCAGGCCCTCGCCGACATCACCTTCAGCACCCCCACGGCTCCATTGCTCGCCAACGCGGACGCCATCGTCCTCAGTGACGGCGAGGCCTGCCGTGACGAGCTCATCGATCACCTCACCCGCGGCGTCGACTGGGTCACCGCGGTCCAGACCATGGTCGCGGCCGGCACCGACACGTTCGTGGAGGTCGGCCCCGGCAAGGTCCTCACCGGCCTCGTCCGCCGCATCGCCAAGGAAGCGACCACCGTCGCCATCGACGACATCACCACGGAGAGCGGCCTCGAGCTGCCCGCCTAGCAGACACAGGAGACACCACAGCACCCATGCGTCGTCCCGATTACGACCGCCGTGTCGCCATCACCGGCC
>CAYZDQ010000370.1:2772-3401 GCA_964476955.1 uncultured Anaerolineaceae bacterium | reverse complement strand
ATGAGAGCCAGCAGGAAGTCCCAGGCGGGCTCCACGCCGGGCTCTCGCTCGGCCTCGTGGTCACGACGGTACTTCAGGGCCGTCTCATAGCGATGATGTCCGTCCGCGATGGTCACGGGCGAGGCCGACATCAGAGCCAGCACCGGCGCTGCCTCCGCATCACTCACGATCCACAGGCTGTGAGACACCCCGTCAGCGGTGGTGCCGGCCGCGTCCGGTGCGCGCTCGGTCAGCGCCAGCAGTGCGCTGGAGGTGGCCGTCGGTTCGGAGCCGGCGAGGAAGACGAGCGGGCTGGTGTTCAGCTGCGTCGTGTCCAGCAGCGCGTAGCGGTCCTCCTTGGGACCGCCGTGCGTCTTCTCGTGAGGCAACACGCCGGCGTCGGGGCCGTATTCCTCCAGTCCCAGCCGGCAGAGCAGTCCCGTGGCGGTCTGCTCGCGGCCTTCGGTGTCGATCCAGCGCATCTGGTGCACGGTCACCGTGGGCTCAGCGTCCTGGGCCAGGATCCCGCTCGCACGCCACTCGGCGGCTGCCGCCGCGGCGGCCTCGTAGTCGGCGGGTCCGGCAGCGCCGAGATCGGCAGGCAACTCGATGCGTACGACGTTGTGGGGGTCGCGCCCGAGCAGCTCCTG
>CAYZDQ010000370.1:0-2762 GCA_964476955.1 uncultured Anaerolineaceae bacterium | reverse complement strand
AGCGGGGCTGAGGATGTCATAGGGCGGCGCCAACACCGACGAGAGCTCGGTGCGGGCCGTGTCGAAGCGCAGGGCACGGAAGGATCGGAGGTCGGGCACCCACGAATGGTAGCGACGATGGACAAATCAGGTCCACGAGCGCCTAGGGCTGGAGGCAGTACGGATCGGAGTGGCGGCGTCCTTGCGGCCAGATGGTCGTGCCGTCGGGGCCGTAGATCTTCACCCACTTGACGGCCGGCCTTGCCAGCAGCGTCGCCCGGATCTGGTCGGCCACCGTCACGATGGCCGAGCCCAGCGAGTTGCACTGGCCGCGCAGCTGGACACGTGTCACTCCGAAGCGATTGGTCCGCAGGCGGTGGAAGCTGTACGTGCGCGACGAGATGAAGCGCAGTCGGTCGGCCTGTTCCTCCTCGGTCGGGCCGGCGTAGAGGCGTTGCAGAGCGCCCCGCTTGGGATCGACCTTGCGCACGTATCGCTTGACCTTGCTGACCACGACCGTTTCGCCAGCGACCACCTTGTCGTCATCGACGAAGAAGACCGGGACTCGCTTCTTGGGGAAGGTGGTGTCGATATCGACGACGAAGCGAGCGGGTCCGCTCAGCCGGTAGGTCTTGCGGATCGCCGTCCGCTCCATCAAGCCGATGCCGATGGCTACTTCGCCCTCGTAGTCACCGAGCATGACGACGTGAGCGACGTTGGGCAGATCGAAGGCACGCCGCATGGGCAAGACAGTGGGTCCCCCGCCGTCATGCGCCACCGCCTGGCGGAACCGCACCTGCAGGAAGGCGTTCCCCTGCGCCTTGGCCGGCTTGTCCGACGGGTCGAACCGGAGGGACTTGGCCCAGCGAACCCCGGTGAACTCGGGCAGACCGCCCTCGAACTCGAAGACGACGCGGTCATAGCCTGAATGGTGCGCCGCGCGGATGTCCACCAGCGCGGGAGATGCCGAGAGGGTCGGGCTGGCGAACACCGGCAGCAGCGCCAGCAGCAGCGCGGACGCCAACGCGATCGGGACGACCCGGCTCCATCTTAGAGTCCGCATCCGTGCACCCCCTGTCCACGTGAGCTCCCTCTGTGGGGATTCTCTCACCGGCGGCGAGTGATACTGCCCCTGGACCGGCTCGAGCAGCGTCTGCGGGGAGGCCCTACGCTTGCCGCGTGACCCGCACTACCCGACCGCGCCTGCTCGTGCTCGTGCTCGTGCTCGCTGCCCCCTTGGTGCTGGCCGGTTGCTACTCCGCCGCCACGCCGTCGTTCCACCCGGGCGACAGCCGCGACATCCTGCAGACGGTGATGCTGCGTGGCATCGAGGTCACCGACCCCGTGCCCGGCCACACCGCCTGCGACGACCACGATCTGGTGGGCAATACCCTCTACTTCACCGCCCGCATGCCGGGGGAAGAGGAGTATCGCGACGTCTTCGTCCACACCTACCGGGAGAAGTGGTGGGACCGCTCGGAGGCGGAGGTCGATGGCTGCCAGGACGTCTACGCCGCGAACCACCCCGAGTCCGAGATCATCCGCATCGACATCCCGCTCTACCGCATCGTGGGGGCCGACTGGTCCGAGGAGCTGACCAAGGAGCTGACCAAGGCTCTCGAAGAGGCCTCCGAGGCCGACAAGGACCGATAGGTGGTTGGCCAGCGTGAGCCCGACGTCAGCAGCCGCCAGAACCCGCGCTTCAAGGCAGCTCTGGGCCTGCGTGACGCGAAGGAACGACGCAGCCGGGGCCTGATCCTCGTCGATGGTGCCCGTGAGATCGGTCGCGCCCTCGACTGCGGGGTGCAGCCCGTGGAAGCCTGGGTCGCGACCGAGCGCGTGCGCGGGGATTCGGCACGCGCGCTGCTGCCCCGGCTGGCGACGGCCGTGGAGATCGTCGAGACCACGCCCGAGCTGCTCGCGCGCCTGGCCTATGGCGACCGGGATGAGGGGGTCGTGGCCGTGTTCGAGACGCCGCCGTCGGATCTCGAACGGCTCGGACGGGCGCTGCCCGAGGATGCCCTGGTAGCGGTCATGGAATGCGTGGAGAAGCCGGGCAACCTGGGCGCGCTGCTGCGCTCCGCCGATGGCGCCGGCGTGGACGCGGTCATCGCCGCCGATCCCGTCAGCGACATCTGGAACCCCAACGCCATCCGCGCCAGCCTGGGCACGATCTTCAGCCTGCCCATAGTCGCCTGCTCATCGGCCGAGGCCCTGGCCTTCCTGCACGCGCACGACATCGCGGTGCTGGCCGCGCGGGTCGAGGGCGCGGCCGAGTACGACCGCCTGGACCTCACCGGCCCCGTCGCACTCGTGGTCGGCGCCGAGACCGCAGGGCTGACCTCGACCTGGTCGGGCGAAGGCGTGACCCCGGTGGCCATCCCCATGCTGGGCCTAGCCGACAGCCTCAATGTCAGCGCCAGCGCCGCCGTACTCTTCTACGAGGCGCGCCGGCAGCGCCGCGCCTCGAATCGCTGATCGATCCAAGGGGGAGGAAACATCCATGTCCGAGACCATGCTCATCGTCGACATCGCCATCAAGCCGGGACGAGCGGCCGACTTCCGGGCTGCCGCCCAGGCGCTCTTCGAGCGCACGCAGGACGAGCCGGGCACGCTGCGCTACGAGTACTTCATCTCCGACGACGAGACGCGCAACATCAACGTCGAGGTCTTCGCGGATGCAGCCGCCTTCCTGGCTCACAACCGCAACGCAGCGGATCTCGTGCCGGCGCTCGTCGATGCGGGCGACATCGTCAGGATCGACGTGATCGGCGACCACAGCG
>CAYZDQ010000369.1:0-3402 GCA_964476955.1 uncultured Anaerolineaceae bacterium | reverse complement strand
GACCTCCGGTGCCAGCTGGTGGTTGAGGTGGGCGATAGCCTGCTCGTTCTCGAAGTCCGATAGCGCCCGCAGGCCCCGCACGATGGAGCGCGCACCGCGTTCGCGAGCAAGCTCGACCGTCAAGCCGTCGTAGGTGATGACCTCGATCGTCTCCGCCGCGGCCGGGTCCAACTCGGCCGTGATGGCCTCACGGATGAACTCCGCCCGCTCAGCGACCTCGAACGTCGGCTTCTTGCGGGTGTTCACGAGCACCGCCACGACCAAGCGGTCGAAGACCACGGAGGCTCGGTCGATGATGTCGACGTGGCCGCGCGTGATGGGGTCGAACGACCCCGGGTAGACGGCGGTGCGCATCAGTCTCCTCCCTGCGAATACTTCGGTACCGGACGATACACGCTCAGGGCGGTCTCGCCGAAGCGCCGGTCGCGGACTCGTTCGAGAAGGCCGATCCGCGCCGGAGGGGCATCCTTCCAGAAGTGCTTGGCGATCACCACCGCCTCGGCATCGATCCAGCCCTGGTCGTCGCCCAGCCGCTCGAGCGCGGCCAGCAGATCGGCCAGCTGCGGGTAGGGCGGGTCGAGCACGACGCAGCCGAACGGCGCCGGCGCGGAGGGACTCGCAAGGAAGGCAGAGACGTCGCGGCGGACCACGCGCGCGTCAGCGGCCAGCCTGGTCCGCTCGAGGTTGCGGCGCACCACGGCACAGGCCCGGCCATCCTTCTCCACCAGCACCGCGCTGGGCGCGCCGCGGCTGAGTGCCTCGATGCCGGCCGCGCCGGAGCCGGCGAAGAGATCGAGCATGGGACGCTCCCAGATGTCCTCGCGCTCGGCCTCGGCCATCGAGAACAGGGCCTGCTTGACCTTGTCCGAGAACGGCCGCGTGCCCGACCCGGGTGCCTCCAGTCGCAAGCCGCCGGCGACCCCCGTGATGACGCGACCAGCCTCAGGCACCCACGGCCTCCTCCTCCATGCCCTCGCCCGCGGCGATCTCACGCAACCAGCCTTCCTCCAGGGCGCGGCCGAACGTCTCGTGACCCGCGCGCAGCCGGCCCTGCTCGTCGACCATCGTCTCGGCCATCTCGCGACAGCGGACCGCCAGCTGCCGGTCCTCCTCACGCGTGAGCGAGGCCAGGCGCATGCGCGGCAACCCGCTCTGGGTCAGGCCCAGCACGTCGCCCTCGCC
The DNA here is from genome assembly GCA_964476955.1 of uncultured Anaerolineaceae bacterium. Classification (GTDB taxonomy): domain Bacteria; phylum Chloroflexota; class Limnocylindria; order Limnocylindrales; family CSP1-4; genus JAFMJV01. The sequence goes on along the minus strand of CAYZDQ010000369.1, from coordinate 2,220 downwards.
TCGCAACCGCCAGTCCTCCTCGGCCAGCACGAAGCCATCGTTCGAGTCATGGATGGCCTTGAGGCGCGCCCGGGCCGTGGTGTCATCCTCGATGTCGGCCACGAGCACGCAGAACGACGGTGCCGAGCCGCGGCCGACACGGCCACGCAGCTGATGCAGCTGGGAGAGTCCGAAGCGGTCGGCATTGAGCACGATCATCAGCGTGGCCTCGGGCACATCCACGCCGACCTCGACCACGGTCGTGCCCACGAGCACTTCGATCTCACCATCGCGGAAGCGCGCCATCTCGGCGTCACGGTCGTCGGCGCGCATGCGGCCGTGGACCAGGCCCACCTGCACCGGCGCGAGCTGCTGGCGGAGGCGCTCGGCGACCGCTTCCGCTCCGCGCGCTTCGTCGAAGCCCTCGATGCCCGGCAGTGAGGGCGGCAGCTCTGCGGCGTCATCACCCTCATCGGAGCCTTGTGGATCGATGTGCGGCACGACCACGAACGTACGGCGACCGGCCGCGGCTTCCTCGCGCACCTTCTGCCAGGTGCTGGCCAGATCAGCCGGCGCCTTCACACCTGTGCGCGTCTGCTGCCGGCCCGATGGCGCCGAACGCAGATCGGAGACGTCGAGGTCGGCATAGAGCACCTGGCCGAGCGTGCGCGGGATGGGCGTCGCGGTCATCAGCAGCACGTGCGGGGAGATGCCCTTGCTCGCGATGGCCTCGCGCTGGGCCACGCCGAAGCGGTGCTGCTCATCGACGACCACGAGATCGAGACGGGCGTACGACACCGACTCCTGCAGCAGCGCGTGGGTACCCACCACCACCTGCGCTTGCCCGTTGGCGATGGCCTCGTGGGCGGTCCTGCGGCCGGCCTTGCCGAGCGATCCCGTGAGCAGCGTGACCGGGATGCCGGCATCGGCGAGCAGGTCGCTGATGGTCTCGGCCAGCTGGCGGGCGAGCAGGTCGGTCGGTGCCAGCAGGGCCCCCTGTCCACCGTTCCGAGCTGCGAGGGCCAGGGCGTACGCGGCCACGGCCGTCTTGCCCGAGCCCACATCGCCCTGGATCAAGCGCAGCATGGGTACGCTGCGGGCGACATCGGCGCGCACCGCGACCATGGCTGCGGATTGGTCGGCCGTCAGCTCGACCTCTCGGCCCACGCGCCGGCAGAGGCCGGCGGCGATGTCGAGGCGCAATCTCTCGCTGACGGCATCGTCCACGTCGATGGGCTCGCGCGCCTGCTGGTCGGTACGCTGCCGTCGACGCTGGACCATGCCCACCTGCAACGCCAGCAGCTCGTCATGCGCCAGCCGCCGCACGGCCGCGTCGCGCTGGGCGAAGTCGTCGGGGTAGTGGGCTGCGGTCACCGCAGCACGGATGGAGGGCCCACCCTCGCGCAGCTCAGCGGGCAGGTAGTCGGGCTCGAGGAACTGGCCGTACTCGTCGAGCCCCCCCTTGATAGCTCGTCGCAGGGTCTTGGCCGTGACGCCCTGGGTCAGGCGGTAGACCGGCACGATCCGGCCGGCGTGCAGCATCTCGCCGTCGCCGACACGCTGGAACTCGGGATTGTCGAGTTGCGGCTGGTAGCGGAAGTGCTTGAGCTTGCCGCTGACCACGACCTCGTCGCCTTCCTTCAGTTGGCGCTCGATGAACCGTCGGCCGAACCAGACGACGTCCACGCTGTGATGACCCTGGCGCAACACGGCGGTGGTGCGTTGCACGCGCCGGCGGAACGTGCGCTCGACGCGGATCGACTCGATCTCGGCCTTGACCGTGACATCGGTGCCGGCGTCAAGGTCCTGCAGTGCTGCGACCGAGGTCAGCTCGCGCAGGTCGCGGTAGCGCCGCGGGAACGTGGTCAGCAGGTCACCGACCGTGTCCACGCCCAGGCGATGGCCGTAGCGGCCCAAGGGACGTGCTCCGGGCAAGCCCGAACGGGCGACCTTCGTGTCCAGCCCGTCACGGTCCGGCGTCTTCGCGCCGGCGGCCTTCGCCACCCGCTATTCGACCGCGACCAGCAGGTGGTCGTGCGGCTGACCGCCCTCGATGATCTCGACCTCGGCGCCGGAACCGGCCAGCTCGATGTGCTCACACAGGGACATGCTCCTGCCGGGCCCCTCGCTCTGGCCATAGTACAGCGTGATCAGCTCGAAGCCATCCATGGCCGCGAGCGCCTTGAGCGTGACCGCCTCGACATCCGTGCCGCTCGCGAGCAGATGGCGAGCGGCATCGAG
>CAYZDQ010000368.1:0-3404 GCA_964476955.1 uncultured Anaerolineaceae bacterium | reverse complement strand
GGTGTGGAATGGCGCACCCGGGCGATCAATTCATCGACCTTGTGGCCGGGCAGCTGGCCGCCCTCGCCGGGCTTGGCGCCCTGGGCCATCTTGATCTGCAGCTCATCGCTGTTGGTGAGGTAGTTCGAGGTCACGCCGAAGCGGCCCGAGGCCACCTGCTTGATGGACGAGCGCATCGAGTCGCCGTTGTCGAGGGGCTCGAAGCGGATGGGGTCCTCGCCGCCCTCGCCGGTGTTGGACTTGGCACCCAGTCGGTTCATGGCGATGGCCAGCGTGGTGTGCGCCTCCCAGCTGATGGAGCCGAAGGACATGGCGCCGGTGGCGAAGCGCTTGACGATCTCGCTGGCCGGCTCGACCTCCTCGATGGAGATGGGGTCGAGGTCGTTCCACTCCAGCAGGTTGCGCAGCGTGATGGGCGCGTCCGCGGCATGGTCGATGATGCGCTGGTACTCGCGGTAGAGCTCCCAGTCGTTGGTGCGGGCCGCATGCTGCAGCTTGTGGATGGTGTCGGGGTTGTGCAGGTGCCGCTCGCCGCGCTGGCGCCACTGGTAGTGACCGCCCAGCTCGAGGTCGGATTCGTCCTCCACGTCTACGAACGCGGCCTCGTGGCGCATCAGCACCTCGCGCTCGATCGTGACCAAGTCGATGCCGCCGAGGCGTGAGGCCGTACCGGGGAAGAACTCCTCCGCGACCTCGTCGGCCAGGCCCACGATCTCGAAGATCTGCGCGCCGATGTAGGAGCTGACGGTGCTGATGCCCATCTTGGACATCGTCTTGAGCAGACCCTTGCCGATGGCCTTGAGGTAGCGCTGGCGCGCCTCCTCGGCGGTCATCTCCTCCGGCAGCAGCTGGCGACGACGCATGTCCTCGATGGTCTCGAAGGCCACGTACGGGTTGACCGCCGAGGCGCCGAAGCCGAGCAGCGTGGCGAAGTGGTGCACCTCGCGCGCCTCGCCCGTCTCGATGATCAGTCCACAACGGGAGCGCAGACCGCGCCGGATGAGGTGGTGATGGACGGCGCTGACGGCCAGCAGCGAGGGAATGGCCGCGTGATCGGAGTCGACCGTGCGGTCGGTGAGGATGATGACCTCGTAGCCGTCGAGCACGTACTCCTCGGCCTCGCGGCAGAGGCGGTCGAGCGCACGCCGCATGCGACCGGGCTCGGCCTTGAAACCGATCGAGATGGTCTTGGCCTGGAAGTGGTTGACGTCGGCCCAGCGCAGACGCTCGAGATCCTCGTTGGTGATGACCGGCTGGGGCAGCTCGATCATGCGCGCGTGGGCAGGGTTCGTATCGAGCAGGTTGCCCTCCGCACCCACGAACGAGACCAGGCTCATCACCATCTCCTCGCGGATGGAGTCGATGGGCGGGTTGGTGACCTGCGCGAAAAGCTGGGCGAAGTAGTCGAAGAGATTGCGCGACTTGTCCGAGAGGACCGCCAGCGGGGTGTCGGTGCCCATCGAGCCGACCGGCTCCTGGGCGTCCTTCACCATCGGGGCCATGATGATGCGCAGGTCCTCGAGGTTGTAGCCGAAGACCTTCTGGCGCGTCAGCACGCTACGCGTCGTCGGCTGCAGCACCTCGCGCGGGGACTCGAGGTCGGCCAGCGGGATCTTGCCCTCGTCGATCCACTCCTGGTACGGATGCTGGCCGCAGATGCGGGCCTTGATCTCGTCGTCAGGGATGATGCGGCCCTCTTCGAGCGAGGCCACGAACATCTTGCCCGGCTGCAGGCGGCCCTTCTGTACGACCGACTCGGGGGGCACGTCGAGCACGCCCGCCTCGGAGGCCATGATCAGCAGGTTCTCGTCGGTGAGGCAGTAGCGCGAGGGCCGCAGACCGTTGCGGTCGAGCGTGGCGCCGATGAGCGTGCCGTCGGTGAAGGCGATGCTGGCGGGGCCGTCCCAGGGCTCGATGATGCCGCCGTGGAACTCGTAGAAGGCCTTGCGGTCGGCCGGCATCTCGGGGTCCTTCTCCCAGGCCTCCGGGATGAGCATCATCATCACCTCGGGCAGGCTGCGGCCACCGAGCATGAGCAGCTCCACCACGTTGTCGAGCACGCCCGAGTCGGACGAACCCTCGGCCGCGATGGGCAGCATCTTGTGCAGATCGTCGAAGCTGAAGAGGTCCGATTCCAGCAGCGCCTCGCGCGAACGCATCCAGTTGACGTTGCCGCGCACGGTGTTGATCTCGCCGTTGTGGGCCAGCGTGCGATACGGGTGCGCCAGCGGCCACGAGGGCATGGTGTTGGTGCTGAAGCGGCTGTGGATCAGGGCCAGGGCGGACTCGAAGGCCTCGTCCTGCAGATCGGGGTAGTAGGCGGGCACCTGCTCGGGCGTGAGCATGCCCTTGTACAGCAGCGTGCGTGAGGAGAGCGAGCAGATGTAGAACTCTTCGGCCGTCTTGGTCGACTCGCGGACCATGCGCGTGCCGTACTTGCGCACGACCATGAGCTTGCGCTCGAACTCGTCCTGGCTGAGCGTCGTGGGCCGCCGGATGAACATCTGCCGCACGATGGGCTCGGCCGATCGGGCCGTGGCACCGAGCGTCGAGTCGTCGGTGGGTACGTCGCGCCAGCCCAGCAGCTCCAGGCCGATCTCGTCGAGGACGCGGCGCAGCACCAGCTCCACGGCCGGGTGCCGGTGCGTCTCCTGCTGGAAGAAGCACTGGCCCACCGCGTAGTCACCGGGGCCGGGCAGGTTGATGCCCAGCGAGGTGCACTCGCGCAGCAGGAACGCATGGGGGATCTGGACGAGGATGCCGGCACCATCGCCGGTCTCGGGCTCCGCGCCACGCGCACCACGATGGTCGAGGTTCTGCAGCATGCGCAGGCCCTGCTCGACCACACCGTGCGTGGTGATGTTGTTGAGGTCGGCCACGAAACCGACACCGCATGCGTCGTGCTCGGTCGACGGCTCGTAGAGGGTCATCTTCGGCTGTGTCTGGGGCATAGCGATGTCCTGCATGGGTGTGTTCGACCAAGGGGCGGTCGCAGAGGGGGTGACCCAGACTCCCGGGAACCCCTGCCGCCGTCCCCGGACTCGTGGGTGGATGCCAAGGTTAGGGAACACGGGTCCCTCGGTCAAACGCGTACGCCCACACGCAGGGTTCGCGAGCGGCCGAACAGGCGATCCCGTTGCCTCCGAGCACCACCACCGCAGGGGCGGCTGGCCCGTGCCAGCGATAGTGTCGCCCACTGGCGTAGTGAGATCGAGTTGGCCACACGACACCCCCACCGACGCTATCGGCCCCGATCGCCACGCTTGTGGACATCCGTCGCCTGAGTCGACGCTAGGCCTGCATGTAGTCAGCGCAACTGGTCGCCGGTTGCTCGATCCGGTCTGCGTTGGGCGCGGCGGGCATAGCCGAGGGCAGGAACCGGAGCCGGGAAGCGAGATACGGGT
>CAYZDQ010000367.1:0-3418 GCA_964476955.1 uncultured Anaerolineaceae bacterium | reverse complement strand
GAGCGAGGTCGTCGCGGAAGGAGGGCCGAAGAGCACGTAGACGCTGCCGCTGCCGTCCTTGCCGATGACACTGACGCGCTCGATCCGTGGAGCTCCGCCGCGCACGGCGATGGCCGTGCCATCCGTAGTCGGCGATCCCTCGATGGTCAAGTCACTGATCCGGGCGCCGCTCTCGGCAATCAGGACGGCGTAGGACGTCGGGCCGTACCAGAACTGGTCGTAGCGCAAGGAATCGTCGGGGCAGGCCTCGCCACGCTCGAAATCATCCTCGTCGATCAGGGCACAGCCTTCTCCGTACGTGATGACGACGCTCTCGCGGTCCTCACCGCGCAGGCTGATGTCCTTGTCGATGTCGACGGGTCCGGTGTATGCGCCGGGCTTGACCAGGATCTCGTCGCCCTCCTGGGCGGCCGCTACGGCCTCCTGGATGGTCAGGTAGTGGCCATCGCCATCGGCGTCGACGACGATGGTTCCATCGGCCGCGAGGAGTTGGGCGCCCGCGAAGCTGGCGCCGATGATGCCGGCAGCGAGCAGCAGCGTGGCCATGACGATGGCGGCGAGGCGCGCGGTCGGCGAGCCGACAGCAAGGTGGGAATCGGTACGCATGGTGGGCTCCTTGATGAGCGCGAGCCAACGCGGGTAGCGCCGCGTGCGGCGCGCGTTGTACTCGAAGCTTTGGAGCAGGTGATTGGGCGGCATCATCGGGGCGCTCTCGTCGAGCGTGGCCCGGATCTTGTGCTTGAACGTGTGGTCGTTCATCGCGCCACCTCCCCAGCCTGCGATGGCACGGCCACCGTCTCGTCGCGTACCGAGCGACGGAGTGCGGTCAGACCGTGATGGAGCCGGGACTTGGCGGTTCCGACGGGGATATCGAGGATCTCCGCTGCCTTGGACAGCGGAAGGTCGAGGTAGTAGTGGACGACCATGACGGCGCGCTGGTCGATGGGCAGTGCGCCGATGGCCTCGAAGAGCTGCTCGCGATCGCCGACCCACTCGGCCGGATCTCGGTCACCGGGTGTGGCGGGGTCGGGTACCTCCGGTACCTCGACCGACACGCGGCGCTTCTCCTTCTTCGCAGCCTTGTAGCAGGCGTGCACCGTGATGCGGTGGAGCCACGCCTCGAACGCGTCGGGGTCACGCAGGGCGTGCATCGACTTCCATGCATGGAGGAGGGCTTCCTGGACCGCGTCCTCGGCTCGGTGAGGATCGCGCAGGATGAGGGTGGCAACGGCATACAGCCGGGTGAGGGAGTCTCGCGCCAAGTCGGAGAACGCCTCGAGGTCACCCGACCTCGCTCGTTCAACGAGCTCTCGCTGCATGACGCCACCTGTGTCGGGCGGCCCCTCTGGCCGCTCTCACTAACTATGAGTCTGGCACTGCACCAAAGTGTTCTGTCGAATCGCAGAAGGAGACCCGGGCCGACTTCAGGCCGACCCGGGTCTTGCCTCGATCGCAACCGGTGTCGAGGCTGACGATCAGCCACGGTCGCAGAACGTGTTGGTGTCGTCGATCGTGGGCGTGGCGTTGGTGCCGACACGAAGATCCTGGCCGTTGTCGCACGAGCTGTTGCCACTGAGCGTGACCGTCGCGTCCGCGGCGATGACGAAGCCCACATTCTTTGCGCCTGTGACCTCGTTCCCCTCGACCAGTCCGGCCCCGCCGACCTGGATGCCGACGCTGCCGCCCTCAACGCGGTTCGCGGCGACCCGGTGCTCCGCTTCGATGGTCGTGCGGATCCCGACATCGATGCCGACGATACTGTTGCTGACGACGTCACCGCCTGGACCCGAACTGCTGGACTGTCGGATGCCGCCGGTGTAGCCGCCACTGATCTCGTTCTCGCTGATCGCCCACCCATCGCCGTTCTCGACCAGGACGGCATACGAATCGTTGCCGATCTGGTTGAAGGCGTTCCCGGTGCCAAGGAAGGGATTCCCGGTTCAGATCGTGGGCACCATCCGAGGGTGCGACCGGGCCGATCGACCGGACGCTGTCGGCGACGATGCGCTCGAAGTCGTGCTGGTCGTTCATGCCTGGAGTTCCTGTCGGGCGGTGCCGTCGGGTTCGAGTGACCGATGCATGGAGCCACGCATCAGCTCGAGCCCGCGATGGAGACGGGACGCCGCGGTCCCGTACGGGATATCGAGGATCTCGGCCACCTCGCGCAAGGGGAGGTCGAGGTAGTAGTGCAGGACGATGACGGCCCGTTTCTCGACGTCGACACGGGCCAGCTCACCGAGGACCCACTCGCGATCGGCGACGTCAGCCGAGTCGTTCGTGAAGTCAGTTCGGATCGGGCTGGACGTCGACTCCAGCTCGACCTTGGTCCTGCGTTGCTCCTTCTTTGCGAGCCGGTAGCAGTGCCGGATCACGAGTCGGCGGAGCCAGGAGTCCCAGGCGTCGGGCTCGCGCAGTGCGCGCAGGCCCTTCCAGGCGGCTAGCAGCGCATCCTGGACGGCGCCTTCAGCACGATCCGCGTCGCGAAGGACGAGGTAGGCGACACCCTTGAGTCGCGGGAAGGCAGCCCTTGCCAGCTGGTCGAAGGCTTCGACATACTCCCTCTCGGGCTCTCAGCACGAGCTCGCGATCCATGGGCGGCACCTGTGCGGCGCGAAGCGTCTCTCCGCGCTCAGACCATAAGTGGCACGGGAAGCCTCGGACCCCTCCATCTTCGCCATTCGGTGAACGAGGAAGACCCGGGCCGTCGTGTCAACGGCCCGGGTCGAACAGCGATGGATGAGGTGGATCAGGCGGCCGGAGCGTCCTCGCAGATCTCGTTGGTGCCGTCGTCTTCGGGCGTGGCCCCGTCGATAATGACGAGGTTCTCGCCGTTGGCGCAGGAGATATTGCCCGAGAGAGTCGGCGAGGCGCCACCCGCAACGACGATGCCTCGGCCCTCGACGTCTTCGACGGTGTTGTCCCGCAGGGTCGGCGAGCCCTTGCCGATGACGATCCCAGCACGGCCACCGTGGACGGCGTTCTGCTCGATGAGGCCGCCATCGCCTGACCAGCTGACGGCGATGTTGTTGTCCACGAGGCTGTTGCCGCGGATCGTCGGCTCGCCACCGGGGTCGAGGACGACGATGCCGTTGTTGCTGCTGTTTCGCACGGTGTTTCGCTCGACGAGTGCATACCCGTTGATCCACATGCCGTCAGTCTTGTCGCTCACGGTGTTGCCACGGATGGTGGCGGCAGCCGGGCCGCCCATATCGACTCCTTGCTGACCGGGGCCGAACAGGTGGTTGTCGACGATGACGGTGTCGTCCCCGTAGTCGCCGTAGATCCCTGGGCCACCATCGAGCTCGTTGCGCTCGATGAGGGGAGATGACTGCTCGAAGATGTTGATGCCACCACCATCGACGAATGAGCTATCGCGGACCGTCGCCGCCGAGCCGCCCCTGATGACGATCGCCTGCAC
>CAYZDQ010000366.1:0-3430 GCA_964476955.1 uncultured Anaerolineaceae bacterium | reverse complement strand
CTCGAGGCTGATGGGCTCCTTGGCGATCTTGAGGATCTTGCGGACCTTCTCGACCGGCATCTCCATCTTCTCGGCGATCTCTTCGGGAGTGGGCTCCCGGCCCATCTCCTGCACCAGGTAGCGGCTGGTGCGGACCAGCTTGTTGATGGTCTCGATCATGTGCACCGGGATGCGGATGGTGCGTGCCTGGTCTGCGATGGCGCGGGTGATGGCCTGCCGGATCCACCAGGTGGCGTAGGTGGAGAACTTGAAGCCCTTCTCGTAGTCGAACTTCTCGACCGCACGGATCAGACCGATGTTGCCTTCCTGGATGAGGTCCAGGAACGACATGCCGCGGCCGATGTACTTCTTGGCGATCGAGACCACGAGGCGCAGGTTGGCCGAGGTCAGCGACTCGCGACCCTCACGCCCGTAGCGCACCACGATGCCACGGCGGTTGCGCGGCTTGAGGTGCTCCTGGGTCATCTCCGGGTCCCAGCCCCAGGCGTCCATGACCTCGGCTTCCTTGCCACCGAGGATGAAGCGACGCAGCGACTCGTGGGCCAGCTCCTGGCTCCAGTCGTAGAGCGCACGCAGACCCTTGTTGTCGCGGCAGTCCTGGTTGCCGTTATGGACCGACATGTAGCTGAAGTCCACGAGGTGCATGAAGCGCTCGGCGTCGGGTGCCTCGTTGTACTTGGCCAGCTCCTTCTTGGCCACCTTGAGCAAGGCCTTGACGGCCTCCTCGCTGGCGGCGCGCTGGGCGCCGGTCAGCTTGAGGTCGGGCGAGGCTACGAGCAGCCCGTCCTTCTCGGCCGCCACGAGGCCGCCCGCGACGATGCGCGCGGAGTCGTTCGCGAAGTAGTCGAGCCGATGCTCGGGACGCTTCTGGCGACTGGCGTGCTCGGTGTCGTTCTTGGTCCACTCCCACAGCGAGAGCGTGGCCCGCCACGGCTCCTCGACGATCTGCTCGCCGAGCTCGATGGCCTTGGCGAAGACGACCTCTTCCTCGGCATTGAGGAGCGGGACCTTGCCGATCTCCTTGAGGTACATGCGGACGGGGTCGTCGATGCCGACCATGTCCTGGGCCATGGCTTCCAGCTCGGCCTGGGTCTGCGGCTTGTCATCGTCGTCGTCTTCGAGCTTGGCCGGTGGCTCCCGCCATGGCTGCTTCTGCGACTCCTCGACCGTGACCTGCACGCCGAGCTCACCGGCCACACCGAAGTTGCGCGGTGCGCCGATCTCGTCATCCTGTTCGGGCTGGACGACATCGCCGTCCATATCCCGCTTGCCGCGCTCGAGGACAGATGCCACGAGCAGCTTGTCAGTGGCGTCAGTTGCCATGTGCTACCTCCACTTGATCCGCTTGATCCGATTGCTTGGGGTTGATACGTCGTCGGGCGAGCAGCGACGTGTCGTCGACTGCCCGGTCGAGCTCGAGGCGGCGGCGCTGCAGGTCAAGGACCTCGCGCTGGAGCCGCTCCAGCTCGGCTGTGTCACTGGCGGCCTCGGCATCGGCGAGGCGCGCCCGGGTGAATTCGATAGCCTCCGCGAGGCGGGCCTTCTCCAGCGTCAGCAGGCTCTGATCGATGGCCTGATGGATGGCGGGCTCGTCCTCAGGCAGCGGGGCGTTGCGAGCGATGAGCGTCTGGGCCACGGCGCGCGTGGTCGGCTCCAGGCCCTCGATGAAGGACTTGAGCTCGAAGTCGACCGAGCCTCCCTCGATGACCGTGGCGCCAAGCGCCTTCCACAGCTCGCGCGCGGGCGTGGTCACGAAGGGGTCCGCCGCCAGCGACTCCGCGGTGGCGTGGTAGTAGCTGGGGTAGCGCATCAGCAGCCGCAGCAGCGCGGCCTCGGCCGGCTCGATGGCGCGCTCCACGGCGCGAGGATCGAGCGCGTCAGGCTGAGCCATGACCGCCTCGAGATTGATGCGGGCACCGACCTGCGTCTGCTCCCGGGCGCCGCCGGGAATCGGCCCCTCGCGTCGACGCAGCGCCTCCAGCAGCGTGCGTTCTTCCACGCCCGAGCGGCGGGCGAGCAGCTGCAGGTAGCCGTCGCGACGCACCGGGTCGCCGATGGTGCGCAGCGTGGGCAGCACCTCCGCCACCAGCTTCTCGCGACCACCGACCGTGGACGGGTCATGGTTCGAGGCAGCGCGGTCGATGAGGAACTCCATGATCGGCTGCGGGTTCTCCGTGGCCTGGCGCCAGGTCTCGGGATCGTCGCGGATGATCTCGTCGGGATCGCGATCGTCCGGCAGACGCACGACATCGACATCGGTGAGGCGCCCGCGGTACGGCGAACGCTCGATCTCGCCCACGAGCGCGGTCAGCTCGGTAGCACCGGAGGCCGCGGCCCCCTGCCCTGCCGAGTCGACGTCGTAGGCCAGTGCGATGCGCGGGGCGTAGCGCGTGAGCAGCTCCACCTGGCCGGCGGTGAGCGCCGTACCCATGGAGCAGACCACGTTCTCGAAGCCGGCTTGGTGGGCCATCAACGCGTCCGTGTTGCCCTCCACCAGCACGGCCACGCCGGACTTGCGGATGGCTGACTTGGCCTTGTCGATGAGGAAGAGCGTGCGACCCTTGTCGAAGAGCGGCGTCTGGGGCGTGTTGAGGTACTTGGGGCCGGTGTCCGGACCCTGGGCGCCGAGGATGCGGCCGGTCATGCCGGTAGCGCCGCCCGAGGCGTCGCGGATGGGGAAGATGACGCGGGCGCGCAAACGGTCGTAGACGCCACGTCCGGAGCGACGACGGCTGACCAGGCCAGCGGCCTCAAGGTCGGCCTCGGTCGTCTGAGCACGATGCTTGCGCACCGCGGTGTTCATGGCATCCCAGGCATCGGGCGCCCAGCCCAGGCGGAACTTCTCGATGGTCTCGTCGGTGAAGCCACGCTCGTGGAGGTAGTCCAGCGCGGACGCCCCGGCGGGATGCTGGGTCAGGACCGTGTGGTAGAAGGCGATGGCGCCGTCGAGCGCGTCGCGGACCCGCTTGCGCTGGGCATCCTCACGAGTGGTGCGCTCGCTGAGCTCCACGCCGGCACGGCCCGCGAGCGAACGCAGCGCCGTGGGGAAGTCCACGCCGTCGCGCTCCATGACGAAGTTGAAGATGTCCCCGCCGCGGCCGCAACCGAAGCAATGCCAACGCTCACGCGTGGGCGTGACCGTGAACGAGGGAGTCTTCTCGCCATGGAACGGGCAGAGACCCTTGAAGATGGTCCCGGCCTTCTTCAGCTGAACGCTCTCGCCGACGATCTCGACGATGTCCAACTTCTCCTTGATGGTGGCAGCGACGCCGACAGACAAACCGCTAGTGCATTAACAGTTCGTGACCGCGAAGAAGGAGTTGAAGACGCCCGAATGCCAGCGGTCCTCTCACTTTTTGTCTTGCTTCTTGTCTCACTTCATTCCTGCCCGTTCTTCGGCAGAAAGTGAGACAAGAAGTAAGACAAAAAG
>CAYZDQ010000365.1:0-3440 GCA_964476955.1 uncultured Anaerolineaceae bacterium | reverse complement strand
TCACACCCTTCACCAGGCGGGAGACGATCTTGTCGCGCCGCGCGGCGATGGCCGGAGGGACGCCCGCCACATCGCCCACGGAGATGGCGAACTCGGTGGAGTGCTTCATGTGGTCCAGCAGATCGGCCGAAGCGAGCATGGCCTTGGTCGGGATGCAGCCGATGTGCAGGCAGGTACCGCCGAGGCCCGCCGGGTTGTCGTCGACGAGCGCGACCTTCAGCCCCAGCTGCCCGGCACGGAAAGCGGCGCCGTAGCCGCCGGTGCCGCCACCGAGGACGACGATGTCGAAGGACTGGGTCTGGTTGGGCACGACTGACCTCGGAAGAACGTGGTTCGGACGTGACCGATGGTAGCAAAGGGTCCCCCGAGCCGACCTATACTCGGCCTCCGTGGACGACCTCATCCTGGCGTTGCTGCTACTCCCGATGGGCTACCTCATCGGCTCCTTGCCCATGGGCGTCATCGTCGCGCGCGTCACCGGTGGCACCGATCCACGCACGGTCGGCTCCGGCCGGACCGGCGGCACCAACATGCTGCGCGCGGGCGGTTGGGGCCGAGCCATCACCGTGGCCGTGCTCGATCTCTCCAAGGGCGCGGTGCCCATCCTCATCGCCGGTGCCCTCGACGCGCCCGTGGAGATCCGCGCCCTGGCCGGCGTGGCCGCGATCCTCGGCAGCTGGAAGTCGATCTTCCTCGGCTTCCACGGTGGTCGCGGCGTGGCCACCGGCGTCGGCGGCATGATCGCCATCGCGCCCTGGATCATCCCCTTCGCGCTGCCGGCCTTCATCGCCATCATCTGGATCACCCGCTACGTGTCGCTGGCGTCCATCCTGGGCACGCTTGCCGGTGCGCTGATGGTGGCCGGCTTCATGGTCATCGGCTGGATCGACAGTGCCTGGCTCTGGTACGTCATCCCCGGCGAGGCCATCATCTGGATCGCCCACCGGGACAACATCGGGCGCTTGCTCAACGGCACCGAGCGCAAGTTCCAGCCGGGTGACCGCAAGGTCGAGTCCACGAGCGAGCCGCCCCCACCCGAATCGCCGGCCGCCTAGCTTTCCCGGCCGCGCACCGAGCGCACGAGCACGAACGCGGTCCCGACCACGAGGATGCCGATGACGATCGGCGCTGCCGCCAGGGTGGCGTCGATCCCGGGCACGAGCGCGCTCACCACGGATGCCCCCAGCAAGCCCAGCACGAGGGCGCCGATGATGAGCATCACGCGACGATCACGCGGCGCCTCCGGGGAACCGCCCATGCCTAGTAGCTGTCCGCCTCGACCGGGATGCCGATGGGTGCCACCAGCACACGCCCGGCAAGCAGCTTGGCGATCCGCGCACCCAAGCCCTCCTTGGGCCGATGGAAGGTGATGGTCACGTCGGCGCGGACGACCGGATCGGAAGGCTCCCCGGTGGTGAGATCGACCGAGGTCGGAGTATCGACCGCCAGCACGGGCACGCCGCCCTGGCGCGCACGCACGGCCACGTCGACAGCGGTGCGGACCGGCTCACGCAGGGTGCCCGCGACGCCTGTACCGAGTAGCGCATCGATGACGAGGCCGGCCCGCTCGATGCCGCTGAGGTAGAGCGCGACGTCGCTATCGCGCGCGGTGAAGACGCGGTGAACGCGGTCGACCCCATCGAGGCGATCCCAGTTCAGCGCGGCGTCCGGCGTGGATGGCATCCCGCTGCCGGACAGGAGCACGACTTCCGAGGCGATGCCCTGCCCCGCGAGGTGGCGCGCAGCTACGAGCCCATCGCCGCCGTTGTTGCCGGGGCCGCAGAGGATGAGCACGAGCGAGCTCGAAGGGCGGTCGGTCGAGACCATCAGTGCCCGCGCCGCTGCGGCCACGGCCGTGCCGGCCTGCTCCATGAGCCACTCCCCGGGCGTGCCCAGTCGCTGAGCGCGGATGTCGGCACCGCGCATCTCGGCGGCGGTCATGGGCTCGAGCGCGGCCTGCTCCCGCCAGCGCTCGGTGAGCAGCTCGATGTCGGTGCCCTCCTCGAAGAGCACGGGGTCGGAGACCGGCAGGGCGAGCCTGGTGGTGGGATCGAAGGTCGTGGTCATGTCATCCCGATGGTAGGCGCACGGCCCCATCCGAGCGTCGCTCGAGCAATCCGTCACGCTCCAGCCCGACGACGGCGGCATCGATGGCCGCGGCATCGTGACCTCCGAGCGAGGCTGGCAGCGAGGTCCAGGCATCATCGTCCAGCTCACGCAGCCGCTCGATGATGCGGCCCCGTAGCCAGCGACTGGTGCGCTCGAAGGGAACCGTCGAACCGGCCGGGGCGCGAGCGGCGGGCTTGATCCGCCCAGCGCTCGCACACCGATCGGCGATCGGACATCTGTCGCACTGCGGCTGCCTCGAGACGCACGTGGTCGCACCCAGCTCCATGAGGGCGTGCGTCCACGTGGCTGGATCGCCGGGCTCGACCCAGGCGTCGGCCTCGGCCTGCAGCTCCTTCGGCGAGAGCGAGCCACCGACCACGCGCCGCACGACCCGGCTGACGTTGGTGTCGACCGCCGCCACCGGCCGGCCGAAGGCGATGGCGGCCACGGCCCGGGCGGTGTAGGGCCCGACTCCCGGGAGCGCTTCGAGCTGGGTCACATCGGCCGGCACCTGCCCACCGTGATCGGCCTCGATGGACGCAGCCGCGCGCTGCAGGTTCAGCGCCCGTCGGTTGTAGCCCAGCCCGGCCCAGGCACGCAGCACCTCCGCGGTCGGTGCCAGGGCCAGGCTGCGGGGTGTGGGATAGCGCTCCATGAACACGCTCCAGGCCTCATCCACACGGGAGATCTGCGTCTGCTGAAGCATCACCTCCGAGACGAGGATGGCCCATGGCTCGCGCGTGGAGCGGATGCGCAGAGGACGCGCGCGCGGCCCATACCACTCGAGGAGCGTGGCACGGAAGCGCTCCAGGCGCCGCTCGGGGAGTGCTCCGGGCCGCTCCGGACCAGGACCTTCCGCTGCGGTAAGTGTCGAAACCTTCATCTCCGATATACCCACTTTCGCCGGAGGTCGTGCACAATGCCGATGAATGCCGTATCGCCCACAGAAGCGCCGTGCTTCTCGCCCCCGCAGTGGGAACGGGAATGGGACCCATCATCGGGGTTCGTACGCCGCGCGTCTCGCCATCGCTCGCAGCACCCGTCGCAAGAAGGGATCGTCTGGTCCCAACGCGATCATCGTGCTATTGCTCATCCTGATGGTCTCGGGCGTGAGCGTTGCCTCTGCCGCGGCCATCACTGCCGGTGGCGCCGCCACCATGGCCCTGGCTACGCTCGATCAGGGCCTGCCTGACGTGAAGGCATTCCGCGATCTCGACTTCAACGAGCAGTCGGTGATGTACTCGCGGGACGGCGTGGCCCGGGCCAAGTTCTGGGATGACCGCCGCAAGGTGATCGAGGAGTTCGACAGCATCCCCAAGGTCGTGCTCGAC
>CAYZDQ010000364.1:0-3441 GCA_964476955.1 uncultured Anaerolineaceae bacterium | reverse complement strand
GTGCCTCGGGCACAAAGGCGGCGAAGCGGCCCTCGTTGGCCACATACAGGGGGTCGAGTCCCAGGATCTCGCAGGCGCCCCGCACCTGATCGGGCACGGGCACGTCCGCCTCCCGGACCTCCAGCTGGAGCGTCTCCAGGCCTGCGAAGGTGCGGCTGGCGAGTCGTGCGACGACGTCGATCTCGGAACCCTCCATCAGCTGCTCCGCGAGATCGGCACGGCCGAAGGCGATGCCATCGACCACCTCACGCCCGCGACGCAACGTGAGCTGTGTGTGCCCACCGTTCGCGGCACGGACCCGGTTCACGGCAAGGCCCGCGATGCCGACGAGCGGCGGTGCGTCTCCGGCGCCTTCCAGCGGCGCCAACTCGCGCAAGAGTACGTAATCCGCGGCATCTGCGCTCTGGACGAGGTCGACCGAGAGGCTGGGACGTTCATCGGCCGGTGGCCGCTCACGCACGAAAGCCTCGAGGCGCTCACGCAACTCGTCCACGTGCCCGGAGTCGATGTGGCAGCCGGCCGCCGCGGGATGCCCGCCGAAGCGCTCGAAGAGGTCAGCGCAGGCCGCGAAGGCGGCGGCCAGGTCCACGCCACCGGCGCTGCGGGCGGACCCGCGCCAGGGCTCGACCGAGCTCGAGAGCACGAGTGCCGGCACCCCCGCCCCTTCGGCCAGCCGCCCGGCCACGAGGCCGATGATTCCGACGGGCCAGTCGCCCACGAGCACGATGAACGGTGTGGAGGGCGCTGCCTCCAGCTGCGCCCGCGCTTCGGCCATGGCCCGGGTGGTCAGCTCTCGTCTCAGCTTGTTGGCGGCCTCGAGCTCATCGGCCAGTGCCTCGGCGGTGTCGATGTCGGGCGCCAGCAACAGGCGCGCGGCCACGGTCGGGTCCCCGATGCGACCTATGGCGTTGATACGGGGCGCCAGGCCGAACGAGATGTCGTCGGTCGAGACGCCTTCCCGCTCCACCCGAGCGCGGCGCATGAGCGCGGCCAGCCCTGGCCGCGGATCGGCTTCGAGGCGAGCCAGGCCCAGGCGCACGATGGAACGGTTCTCGCCGGCGATGGGCACCACGTCGGCGACGGAGCCGATGGCTGCCAGATCGGCCAGGGCTACGGCTGCGGCGCGATCGCCGGGCGTGTCATCGAGCAGCAGCTGGGCCACCTTGAAGGCGATGCCGGCGCCGGACAGCCGTCGGTCGGGATAGCCGCTCTCGGGTCGTTGGGCGTTGACCAGCGCGAAGGCCTCGGGCCGCGTCTCACCCAGCACGTGATGGTCGGTGACGATGGTGTCGATGCCGGCCGCGCGGGCGGTGGCGATCTCGTCGATGCTCGACGAGCCGGTGTCGGCCGTGATGATGAGCGAGTGCCCGGCTCCACGCGCATGCTCGACCGCCTCGAGCGAAAGGCCGTGGCCCTCGCCGGTGCGATCGGGCACGTACGGCTCCGCGCTCAGGCCCAACCGTCGGAGAGCCTCAGTGAGGATGGTCAGACCGGTGAGGCCATCGGCATCGAAGTCACCCAGCACGAGCACGGACTCGCGCGCCTCACGGGCACGGGCGACCCGCTCTCGGACCAGGTCGGCATCCGGCAGCGAGCGCGGATCGTGCAGACCGGCCTCGGGTGCGTCGAAGCGAGAAGCAAGCTCCGCGGTGTCGACGGGACCACGGCGTGAGAGCACGCGCAACGCCCGCGCCGACAGACCGCGCCGCTTGGCGTCCTCGATGGTGGACTCGTTGAGGGGGTGGGCCTCGGGCACGACCCAGTGGTAGTGCGGCGTCAGCTCTGACATCGTGGCCCAGTCTGACGGGCCCGGCTCATCGCGGACTTAGGCGCCGAGCGTTTCGGCCTCGACCTCGGCCTCGGGCGGCCGGTTGGCCTTGCGTCGGTCGGCCCACAGGTGCCAGTCGAGGAACAGCGGCGTGGCCACGAAGATCGACGAGTAGGTACCGGCGATGACGCCGATGAGCAGCGCGAAGGTGAAGGCACGGATGGCCTCTCCACCGAAGAGCATCAGCGCCACGAGCGTGACGATGAGCGTGAGGGAGGTGGTCAGGGAGCGGCCAACGGTCTGCACCAGGCTGTGGTTGACGATCGGCTCGAGCGGCTCGCCGAGGTAGCGCTGACGGTTCTCGCGGATGCGGTCGAAGACGACGATGGTGTCGTGGACCGAGTAGCCGATGACCGTGAGCATGGCCGTCACGAAGAGGCTGTCGATGCGCAGGCCAGCGAACGTGCCCAGCAACGCGAATGCGCCGACCACGATGATGACGTCGTGCAGCAGGGCGGTCAGTGCGGTGACGCCCATGCGGAAGTCGCGGAAGCGGTAGGCCACCCAGATCATGATCGCCAGCGCGGCGAAGAGCACCAGCGTGATCGTCTGCCAGATGAGCTCCTGGCTCACGACCGGGCCCACGGAGTTCTCCTGGCGGACCTCGTCGATGGGACCGAACTCGGCCTGGAGGGCGGTCGCCAGCTCGCCCAGCTGCCCCTCGGTGGGCACGCTGGCGGCGGGATCGTCGTCGGCGGGGACGATGGCGGCGGGATCGGGTGAGGAGTCGGGTGTGGGCGATCCGGCGGGCGTGAGCATGCCCAGGGCATCCGGCGTCGCTAAGGGCTCGATGCTGCCCGCCGGTGCGGCGCTCTCCGCGGGAGCTTCGGTCGCGACCTCGGTGGGCTCGGCCGCGGCCGAAGCCTCGGGCTCGGCACTCTCATCGGCGGCGAGTAGCGGGGAAGCGTCCTCGGCATCCTGTTCGGCAGCCACAGCCGCGGCGGCGGAGCCTTCGGTGATGGTCGCTGCCTGCAGCAGCGGTTCGGTGCGGATGAGCACGAACTCGCGGTCGTTGGCCTCGGTGATGGCGATCTCGCCGGGTAGACCCTGCTCCTCGAGCACAGCCCGTACGTCGTCGGGGTCCGGCGTGCCGTCCTCGAAGTGGACCTCCCACACGGTGCCGCCGGTGTAGGCGATCGAGAACTGCAGTCCGATGTTGCCGTTGGGTACGAGCGTGGCCAGGATGAAGACGAGACCGGTGACGATGAGGATCCCGCTGAGCAGGTAGCCGTAGCGGCGCTTGCCGATGATGTCGAACATCAGGCCGCCACCTCACGGTTGCTGCGAGCGTCGACCGACATCTCCGAGTCCTTGATGCCGAAGAGGTGCGCCTGTCTGGCCCAACGCTGCTGCACGATCCAGCGCAGCATCATGCGGCTGAGCACGATGGCGGTGAACATCGAGAGCAGCACGCCGATGCCGAGCACGAGCGCGAAGCCCTTCACGATGGAGGTGCCGAAGTAGTACAGGATCAGGGCCGTGATGAGCGTGGAGATGTTGGCGTCGAAGATCGAGGTCCAGGCGCGGTTGAAGCCGGCCTCCACCGCGGCGGACAGGTTCTTGCCGCTGCGCAGCTCTTCCTTCGTGCGCTCGAAGATGAGGATGTTGGCGTC
>CAYZDQ010000363.1:0-3465 GCA_964476955.1 uncultured Anaerolineaceae bacterium | reverse complement strand
CTCGTAGGAGATGTCGAAGTTCGTATAGGTGACGTAGATGACGTCCTTCTCGGGATCCTCAGGGTGCGCTCCGCTGGCCATCCAGGGCTTGTCCAGGAAGCTCAGGTCGACGATGCCGCGGAGCCGCCCGAAGCGGTCGGTCTCGAGGCCGTCGGTGTTGACCACGCTGCGGGCCGAGGAGATCTGCTGCGGCCAGGTGAAGCCGTCGTCCTCCGACTTGGCGACCGCGATGCTGGAGACCTGTGCCGCGACCTCGATGGGTCCCAGGTTGAACTCGTCCACGCCGATGGAGATGTAGGCCATGTAGACGTTGCCCTCGGAGTCGAAGGAGATGACCGGATCACCACCGGCGCCGAAGTCCTTGAGCAGGTAGGGCACCTGGAACGGGCCTTCCCAGCGCTCGCCGCTATCGAAGCTGACGTACGAGGACATCGAGGGGAAGGCGTAGTCGATGACGCCGAGCACCAGATGCTCCGGATCATCGGGGTTGGCCTCGATATGCGGCTCGGTCTGGAAGGGCGAGCCGCTGAAGTCGCGGGTGACGAGGATGTTGCGGCTGAATGCCGGCCCCGGCTCGCGGAAGGGGACCGGGGCGCCCGCGCCGGCTGCCTGCGTGCGGGAGCTGCCCGTACCCAGGTCGGTCCCGGTCCAGGGGTCGAAGGCGGGCATCTCGCCCTGGCTCGGGTCCATGCCCGCGGCCATCAGCCACGCTTGCCCGGAGAGCACATCACCGGCGGGACCCAGCAGGTCCATGGGCTGGGCGTCGAGCAGTCCGATGACGTTGGAGGGATCGTGGCCGAGCGAGCCCTCTTCCTCTTCGGCCGCGGCCGGGAGCGAAAGGCTCAATACCAGCGCGAGCGAGGTACCGAGCGCGAGGCGCAGTGAAGAGCGGGAAGCGGTCATGGTTCTCCTTGGTGGCCGTGCTCGGAGCTGGAGTGGTCGGGTGAACGTGCCTCGCTAGCGCACGCGATCGAGGATGGTGAGGAGGCCGTCGAGACGGTTGGCGACCGACATCAGGACCTCGGAACGGAAGTCGTCCATGGAGGAGTCGAAGGCGTTGGCGCCGGTCTCGACGTAGGCGTTGTTGATCTCCTGCGCCGTCTCGAACTGGCCGAAGCGCCAGTCGAGGAAGGCCGGCGCGGCGTCGCCGAGGCGGTCGACCAGCTGGCCCAGCCGGGCGGGGTCGGAGGTCAGTGCCAGCGAGCGCATGCGCTCGAGCTGGGCCTCGACCTCGGGGCGGGTCTCTGGCAGGTCCTTGCGCAGCTCGAAGAGCAGCTGGCGGTCCGCCTCGAGGGGGGTGTAGAGGTCGTCGAAGCGGCTGAGCGAAGCTCGCAGCTCGTCCCGTTCGAGCAGGAGCCCGTCGAGTGCCCGCTGCAGCGCGCTGTTGTCCGCGACGAGCGCGTCGTTGGCGAGGTTGAGGTCGTCGACGACCGTGCGCAGCTCATCGAGCGTGGGTGCCGCCTGTTCGATCTCGGCCAGCTCGGCGTCTGTGGCCACGACCGCACTCGCGGGCATCAGCATGGTCGCGGCCATGACCACGGCCGCGGCCAGCCCGCGAAGGGGGCGGCGGGGGGAGTCCTGCGTCAGCATCGGTTGAGGCACCTCTCCGGTTGCGCTGTCGGGTTGGGCGTCCCGTGTGACGGAGGCCATCACCTAGTGCGAAGGTCTCCGATTTCCGGGGAGCCTACACCCTGGCCTCGGAGTCCGCTGTCACCGATATCACGGTTCGGTGACGGCCCGATGGGGCTATCAGTGCCGGAAGGCCGGCCGCAGCACGAGCACGAGCAGGCCCAGGCCGGCCACGATGATCGAGGCGTCGAAGGCAGCGGGGTCATCGAGCCCGAGGTTGAGCGCATCCGTGTAGAGGAGCACGCCGAGGGCGAACGTGGCCATGGTCAGGCCTGCCCACAGCGTGATGGCGATGTCGAAGCGCTGCCGCACGGTCATGAGCAGGCCGCTGCCGAGAAGGACGGCCGGGAAGAGCCAGCCGGTAGGGAACAGCGAGGACTCGAGCCCGGCCACGAAGACCGCGGCCCCGAGGAGGAGCCCGAGCGCCACGTAGACGAGACCCGCGCCAGTGAGCACCGCAGCCCACGGTGAGGTCGGCGGTGGGGCGTCCAGTGGGGCGACTTGTGGGGCGTCCTGTGGGCTCGTTCCGGTCATCGCGCCTATCCTATCGGCCCTCTCACCATCGCCATGAGGTCGTACATGCGCATCGCCCCCGGTCGCCTGCTCCGTGCCCTCTCGGCCGCCGTGCTCACGCTCGGACTCACGGCGGCGGCGGTCGGGGCTGAGGAGGCCTCGGGCGAGGTCTCGTTCATGGTCTTCGGCGATCCCGCTGAGCTGGCTGCCTACCGGGGGCTGGTGGAAGCCTTCGAGGCACAGGAGCCGGGAGTGGATGTCGAGCTCATCCACATCCCCAGTCCGTCCGACTACCGGGCGCGCCTGGGCGTCGACTTCGCGGCCGGCGATCCCGCTGACGTGGTGCTCGTCAGCTACCGCCGCTACGCGCCCTTCGCGGCCATGGGCGTGCTGGAGCCGCTGGCGCCGTACCTGCGTGCGAGCGACCTCATCAGCGAGAGCGACTTCTTCGACGTGGCCACCGAGCCGTTCAAGTGGCGTGGCCAGCTGATGTGCATCCCGCAGAACATCAGCAGCCTCGTCGTCTACTACAACCGCGATCTCTTCGATGCGGCCGGTCTGCCGCTTCCGTCGGATGACTGGACCTGGGCGGAGTTCCTGCAGACCGCGCAGGCGCTGACACGGGACCTCGACGGCAACGGGACGCCCGATCAGTACGGCCTCGGGGTCGATCCCTCGATCTTCCGCCTGGCGCCGTTCGTGTGGGGCGCGGGCGGGGAGCTGGTGGTGCTCGAATCAGGGCTCCGGCCGATCCGGCTGGCGCTCGATTCGCGGGCTGCACGCGAGGCGGTGGAGTGGTTCGTGGCGCTGCAGACGGAGCACGGTGTGGCGCCCGACGCGACCGCCGAGGCGGCCGAAGGCTCGGAGAGCCGGTTCCTCAACGGACGCACCGCGATGTTCCTCAACAGCCGCCGAGGTACGCCCACTGCCCGGCGCATCGACGGCTTCGCGTGGGACGTGGCAGCGCTGTCGGTGGGACAGGAACGGGCCGGCATCTTGCACTCGGACGCCTACTGCATGGCCGCCGCGACGGAAGACAAGGAGGCGGCCTGGCGCTTCATCGAGTACGCCAACTCGCCTGCGGGACAGGCCATCGTGGCCCGGTCCGGCCGGACCGTGCCCTCCCTCATCGAGGTGGCGTCCTCGCCCGCGTTCCTCGATCCGGAGGCCGCGCCGGCCAACTCCGCGGTCTGGCTGGAGACGGTCGGATCGCTGCGCACGGTGCCGGTGATGGCCGCTTGGGTCGACATCGAGGAGCTCACCGGCGACGAGCTGGAGCGAGCCTTCTACGGGCAGGCTTCGGTGGACGAGGCCATCGACGCA
>CAYZDQ010000362.1:0-3465 GCA_964476955.1 uncultured Anaerolineaceae bacterium | reverse complement strand
CTCCAACGCATCCCAATCAACGAGCGGATGGATCTCCGAGACCTCGTACGCGGCGATGCTGCCGTCGGCCATATCCACCTCGACTCGGTCGCCGGTGCGGACCCGCCACAGGTCCAGGAAGTTGCCCTCGCGGGCGTGGGCATAGATGTAGCTGTTGCTGCCCTGGCCCGGCCATGCCGTGCCGGGGTAGTGGCTGGCGTAACCCTCGGGCACGCTGCTGCCATCGCCCTCGACGAGTGGCAGGTCGATGCCGAGGCGATCCATGCGCACTGCTGAGGCTGGCAGCGCATCCGCAGGTGCGCTGACCGGCTCGGTCGTGATCGGTAGTGCCAAGTCGTAGGCGGCTGGTCGCTGTTCCACGAAACCGGCTGGTGCGATGGTCGAGGTCTTGGGCAGGCCCCCGGCGCAACGTACGGTGATGGTGGGGGACGAACCCGCCGCCGAGGCTCGGATGACGCGCGGGCCGGCGGCTGGGCCGAACGTTAGCCTGACCGAGGTCTTGCCCTTCGCGTTGGTGAGGGTGCTGGCGGCGTTGAGACCGTCTCCCGAGGACTGCGACCGGGCCAGCGACCAATTGACGATCTGCTTGTTGACCGGCTTGCCGGTCTCCGTGGTCACGACCTTCGCCGAGATCGTGGCTGCGCGGTTGCACTTCACGACGTTGGGTGCCGAGAGGAGCACCTGGCTGTAGGTCTGCTCGATGTAGGCGATGGCCGGCACGACGACGGCAAGGAGCAGCAGGCCCGTCACGACCGCAGCGATCAGGACGCGGATGCGGTTCATCTACTCGACCCTCTCGCTGAGCGTGGGGTTGGCCGGTAGCCCCCACCAGGCTTGCGCGTACTCCAGCGAGCGAACGTCGCGAAGTCGGGCGGGGTCGCCCTCGGACTCGGACGAGGCGCCCACGTAGGCGGCCATCTCTCCAAGGCCACCGAGGTTCGAGCGGTCACCGAAGCCGCCGTCATATGGCCTGAAGGCATCGGTGTTCGGCTGGTCGACGAGCCCTCGCAGGCCGCCGACGTAGGCCACGAGGAAGGCACTGACGGTCGAGCCTTCCTGCTCGAGGAGGTCACGCGAGGCCACGATGACGTCGTCGCCGTACGAGCCGTCCGCGCGGTAGTTGCGATGTGCGGCGATGACGGCCAGCGGCAGTCCCTGGGCCGTGGCTTCGGAGACGTCTCTGAGATCCATGACGCCAAACTCGACCTGACCCTGCAGGACGCCGAGGAGCGGCTGATCGGCGTCGATGACCTCGACGGACGCGAAGCCGGCAGCGCTGAACAGGTCCGCCTCCAGGGCCGCCGCCATCGGGCCCTTGGCGTCGTCGGCGTCGGGCAGGGCCACGGTGATCTCGGCGATCCCTGGCGGACCGGCCAGGGTGCTCGCGGGGTTGGCCGGCTGCGCCCGCCAGGTCTGGGCGATGGCTAGCGTGTGGTCGGCGATGAAACCCTCGAGATCCAGTCCTGCCTCGGCATCACCCGTCAGATGAGTCGTCAACTCGCCGAGCCCATCTCCGTCCTCCAGCGCGCCGAAGCCACCGTCGAAGGGGGCGAAGGCCTGCAGCGATCGCGTCCACGCACCGGGCCGGACATCGAGGGTGAGGTCTGTCGCCTCGAGGAGGTCGCGTGCCTCCTGAGCGCCCTCCTCGGTCGAGAGCAGGTCGAGCGCGCGGATATAGGCGTTCAGGAAGGCCAGCACGGTGGCCGGTTCCTCGCTGACCAGGCCGGGTGCCGCCATGAGGATCTCGCCGTTGTAGTCCCCGGTGCCGGCCTCGTAGTTGCGGTAGCCCGCGATGGCTCGCAGCGTCGGATCCTCGGCGAAGGCCGTGAAAGCGTCCGTGGCCGGGACCACGCCGATCTCGAAGTCCCCGCTGAACACGCCGGCGAGCACGTCGTTCGTGCGAGCCACGATGACCTGCTCGAACCCGGCCTCATCGAAGTAGCCCGCCTTCTCCGCCACCAGAAGCGGCGCCTGTGGCCGGATGCCATTACCGGTGTAGCCCACGAGCAGGCGCGGACGGTCTGGCCCCGGGATGGTGAAGGCCATGGTCGGTGGCTCGGTCGGTGCCGGCGTGCGCTCTGGCTTGGGTGTGGTCTGGGGTTCACCGTTCCCACCCGGTGTCACGGGGGCAGCCGTCGGTGCGGGTGTGGCGAGGGCACCGAGCGGCAGGGCCAGCAGTAGCGCCAGGACGAGGCCCAGCATGAACGCCGGTCGGCGCATCAATGTCCCGGCCCGCGCAGCACGGCGGGAATGGTACGAAAGAGGATGGCCAGGTCCAGTCGCAGCGACCAGCGATCGATGTAGTCCATGTCCAGCGCCGCGCGCTGGTCGAAGTCCTGGTCCAGCCGCGAGGTGATCTGCCACAGCCCGGTTATACCCGGTTTCATCGACAGGCGCCGGCGGTGCCAGAAGTCGTACTGCTCCACCTCGCGCGCCGGTGCCGGCCGTGGGCCCACGATGGACATCTCGCCCTTGAGCACGTTCCACAGCTGAGGCAGTTCGTCGAGGCTGTAGCGGCGGAGCCAGCGGCCCGCGCGGGTCACACGCGGGTCATCCTGCAGCTTGAAGGCCGGGCCCTTGGTGTAGCTGCGATGCGCCAGCTCCGGATACCGCTCCTCCGCGTCGGGTGCCATGGTCCGGAACTTGACGATGGTGAACAGGCGACCGTGCATGCCCACGCGCTCCTGCCGGAACAGGACGCCAGGGCCTTGGGTCAGCCGAAGGACCGCCGCGATGGCGAGCAGGATCGGAGATCCGAGCAGGAGGCCAACGCTCGCTATGCCGATGTCCAACAGTCGCTTGATCGCATGCGCGGTCAGCTCGTCAGGTCCGTGGGCATAGGACAGGACCGCTGTACCGTCCAGCTCTTCCACGAACCGCTCGGCGCTGCGCAGTTCCGGCACGGCCAGCGGGATACGGATGAGCTTGCCCTCCTGGTGCGCCAGTCGGGCCAACTCCTCCACCCGAGGCCACTCGTCCCGCGGCACACAGATGCCGACCTCGTCCACGACCTCGTCACGGAGGACACGCGGCAGCTCTTCGTACGCGCCGAACAGGGTGGCTGCCTCGTCGGCCACGGGAGCTGCCTCGCCGAGGTAGCCGATGACCTGCACGCCCAGCACGGAGTGATCGTCGACCAACGCGGTGAAGTCAGTCGCCTCAGGGCCGGTCCCGAGCACAAGGATGTTGCGCACGTTGTGCCCGTGCCGGCGGGCGTACATGAAGACCAGTCGCAGCAGTACCCGGAGCAGGACCGCCAGCACGCCCTGCAGCGGGAAGAGAACCAGGGCCCAGCCGCTGCCCTGGATGTCCGCGGCGGCCAGGAACAAGGCCGTGAAGCCGAGCGCCGCCAGCCAGAGCGTGGCCCGGACGACCGGCACGACCTCACCGTAGATGGTCCAGTGGGCGCGAAGGCGATAGGCACCGTGGACGTAGAGCAGGCCCACCCATAGCAGGCCGTAGAGC
>CAYZDQ010000361.1:0-3473 GCA_964476955.1 uncultured Anaerolineaceae bacterium | reverse complement strand
CTCCTTGATACGCCGGCCCTGGCGATCCTGGGCCTCCACCCAGACCTTCTCCTTGCGCGGCACGTAGGCCACATATCCGGGGATCGAGAGGCAGCCCTCGAGGTCGTTTTCCTCGCCCGACGAGCGCGTGATGACGGGGTTCACCAACTCGTACAGCCGGCCCTCGACCTCGATGACGCAGACCTGCAGCGCCTCGCCCACCTGCGGCGCAGCCAGGCCCACGCCGGGCGCGTCGCGCATAGTGTGCGTAAGGTCGTCGATGAGCTCCTGCAGGTAGGGCCCGAAGCTGTCGACGGGCTCGCCCTTGAGGCGCAGCCGCGGATCACCGAGGGTAAGGATGGGCTTGACGGTCATGGTCCGAGTATAGGCCCGCCCCGCGACTCGCTCGCAGCGGCCCCTAGAGCAGGCTCTCGGGGTCGACGTCGACCGACCATGGCGCGCCCGGATCGCCGCCCAGCACGGCTCCGGGGTCGGGGCCGCGCAGGACCACGTGGAAGCGCCAGCGGCCGCCACGCCGGGCGATGTAGGCCGGCACCGGGCCCAGCACCGATACCTTGGCCTCGAGCTCGCTTGCACGCTGGCGCAACTCTTCCACCATGGCCACCGCCGCAGCCTCTGCTGCGTCTCGCTCGGGCAGGGCCACGGTCAGCTTGATGAGCCGGCCGAAGGGCGGCGACCCGAAGCGGCGGCGGCGGGCCAGCTCGGCCTCGACGAAACCCTCCGCATCACCCTTGGCCACGGCCGTGATCGCCGGATGCTACGGCTGGTAGGTCTGGATGATGGCGCGGCCGGGCCGCTCACCGCGGCCGGCGCGGCCGACCGCCTGGGTCAGCAGCTGCCAGGTCCGCTCGGCCGCTCGCTCGTCGGGCAGGTTGAGCGCGATGTCGGCACTGACCACACCCACCAGCGTGACCTCGGGGATATCGAGACCCTTGGCCACGAGGCTCGTGCCCACGAGCACGTCGGAGGCACCGGCGGTGAAGTCGTCGACGACCCGCGCTGCCGCACCCTTGCGTTCGACCACGTCGCGATCGAGACGTGAGACGCGCAAGCCCGGGAAACGCACCTTGAGCTCCTGCTCCACGCGCTCGGTACCGCCGCCGAGATAGCGGATACGCACCGACTCGCAGGCCGGGCAGCGCTTGGCCACCGGCGCGCTGGCCCCGCAGTGGTGGCAGCGCAAGGCCACGACCGCCGCGTGGAAGACGAGCGGGCGCTGGCACTCGGGACAGATCTGCACATACCCGCAGTCGCGGCAGAGCACGACACTGGCTGCGCCGCGGCGGTTGATGAGCAGGATCGCGCGATCGCCCGCGTCAGTGTCGAGCGCCGCCAAGGCATCCGCCAGCGGCGCCGAGAGCAGCCCGCGGTTGCCCTCCGCCAGCTCCTCGCGCAGGTCCGCGACCTCGACCTGCACAGGCGCACCGGAACGCCGCCCGTGCAGCCGCAGATGGCGCGCCTCGCCGGCTCGGGCGTGACCGATGCTGACGATGTCCGGCGTGGCCGAGCCCAGCACGACCGGCACACCCGCCAGGCCTCCCAGCGCCACGGCCACGTCACGGCCCTGGTAGCGCGGCGTGCGATCGGACTTGTAGGCCGGGTCGTGCTCCTCGTCGACCACGACCAGGCCCAACGGCTCGGGCGGTGAGAGCGCGGCAGTGCGGGTGCCGACCACCACGCGCACCTCGCCGCTACGGATGCGTCTCCACTCGTCGGCGCGCTCGCCGTCGCTCATGGCGCTGTGGAGCATGGCGACGTCCAGGCCCAGGTCGTGGCGCAGGCGGTCGATCAGTGGCGTAGCCAGCGCGATCTCCGGCACCAGCACGAGCGAGCCGTGCCCGGCAGCAAGGGCATGGGCGATAGCCTCCGCATACACCGCTGTCTTGCCGCTGGCGGTGTCGCCTTCCAGCAGCACCGTCTCCGCACGCATCTCATCGATGGCTGTTCTGACGACGGCCAGGGCGGCCACCTGCTCGTCATCGAGCTCGGTCCCCGCCGGGCGGCTGCCACGGGTCGGCTCGGCCCGGTCCGCCAGCGGTCGGCGCTGCTGGACACGTACCTCCAGCTCGAGCAGGCCACGCTTGGCCAGGCCTGAGACCGCCGATGAGCCGTGGCGCTCGGCCAGCCGGGCGGCGATCTCCGCGCCCTCGTGGCCGGACGCGCCGAGCTCGTCGAGCAACGCCCGCTGGCGGGGACCCAGGGGCCGGCCTTCCGGTCGCCCGCCCGAGGCCAGCAGCGCGGCAGTGGCTCGTCCGTCCTCGGTCAGGGCGGCCCAGCGCACTCGGCGCTGGGTCGCGGTCGGCGGTACGACACGCCATTCCAGACGGAGTGCGCCATCCGCTTCGAGTGCGCGCAGCGGGCGCAACAGCATGGCCCGGCTCGCGGCCGGCGGCAGATCGTCGACCGGCGCCCCATCAGCACCACCGGCATGCACGGCGACCAGCAATGGGTCTACACCGGCCAGCGCCGCCTCCGTCGCCGCCTCTGTCGCCACCGCGTGGAGCTCGACCTTCTCGAGCGTGCCCGGCGGCAGCATGGCGCGGACCACCATGCCCGGCGGCGCGAGATAGTGCGCCGACACGTGCCGGGCCAGGTCGCGCCAGAGCGGGCCCAGCAGCGGCCCGTCCGAGCGCACGCGGGCCAGCACCGACTTGGCCTCCATGGCCGGCTCGTCCGTCTCGCCCAGGATGACCCCGACCGCGTTGCGCCGGCCGAACTCGACCATGACGGCCTCTCCCGGATCGACGTCGATCAGGGTCGGGGGAAGCGCGTAGGTGTATAGCTGGCCGCCGGCCACACCGGGGGCGTCGACCGCGACCTCGACGAAGCGCGGCTCCGTCATGCGCGCCTAGACGGTGATCGTGCGCTCGGCGAAGCGCTCGTGCTCTGCCGCGATGATGGCATCGATCTCCTCAGCGGTCTCATCGATGCGGTCGGTCTCGTTGACCACGACGTGGTCGAACTCGCCGCGGCGGGCCATCTCGATACGCGCGTTGCGCAGACGGATGTCGAGATCCTTCGGCGGCTCCGTGCCTCGACCCACGAGGCGTCGCTCAAGCTCTTCCCTGTTCGGCGGCACGACGAAGATGAGCAGGGCATCGGGGACCTTGGCACGGATCTTGTCCGCACCCTGGACGTCGATCTTGAGGATGGCGTCGACCCCGGCCGAGAGCGCCGACTGGACCTGGTCGCGCGGGGTGCCATACCAGTTGCGGTGGACCTCGCTGGCCTCCAGCAAGCCCTCGATGGCCACCAGGCGCTGATAGTCGTCAAGGGAGAGGAAGTGGTAGTGAACGCCGTCGATCTCGTTCTGGCGGCGTTCACGGGTGGTGACGGTGATGACGTAGCTGCGTGGATGCGGCGGCGTGCGTCGCTGCATGGCCTCGATGATGGCGTCCTTGCCGACCCCCGAAGGGCCGGAGATGATCACGACCTGCGCTCCCGGCTGTCCCTCGATCGAGCGAATCGTCAAC
>CAYZDQ010000360.1:0-3478 GCA_964476955.1 uncultured Anaerolineaceae bacterium | reverse complement strand
GCATAGGCCCACTCCGCGAGCAGCGTGCGGTTGAAGCGCTCGACCTTGCCATTGGCGTGAGCCTTCGACTACACATGGTCCGCGGGGTGAGGGACGTTTCCGTGTGACGCACCCGTTCCATCCACTGACCGGTCGGTCGTTCGAGCTGGTCGGGTACTCCCACAGCTGGGGCGAGCATCGGGTGTTCTTCCGGGAGTCCGATGGTGGCCGCGTGCGCTCGATGCCGGCGAACTGGACCGATGTCGAGGGACCCGATCCCTTCCTCGAGCTCGCCGCGGGGCGGACGTGCTTCCGCGTCGAGGATCTCCTCACCCTTGCCCGGCTCCTCGCCGAGCTCGATCGGAGGTGTCAATGAGATTCCGCCGCAGTTGTCAAGCTCATCATGCCGCTCTGGATCGAAGTCTTCTCGGTTGTCCCGGTCCTGACCAGGCTCATATGAGCGTGACCGATGGAAGACAGCTGGTTGACAGGCTTCGAGACTGCGGCATAATCAGCATGTCACAAGAGCCGATCACCATGGAGGTCGTGCATGGATGCCGCCGACGACAAGGCCGCCGCGCTGCGGCGCCACCACGCCTTGAACCCACGGCCCGACGCGGTGACCGACCCGGCCTTCGGGTCCGGCGACCCGTTCTTCGACCGCCGCGATCTGGTGCAGGTCAAGTACGAGATGCTGCGCCGAGCTCGCGAGGAAGGCGTGTCGGTGCGTCGGGCGGCCGCCGCCTTCGGCTTCTCGCGGCCCTCCTTCTATGCGGCACAGGCGCGGTTCGAGGCGGGGGGCCTGCCGGGCCTGGTGCCGGAGCGGCCGGGACCGCGGCGGGCGCACAAGCTCTCGGTGCCGATCGTCGAGGCCCTCGCGGCCGAGCTCGCGGCCGACCCCTCGCTGGGCTCGGCCGAGCTCGCGCGCATCGTCGGGGAGCGCTTCGGCATCAGGGTCCACCGGCGCAGCGTGGAGCGGGCCCTGGCACGACGAAAAAGGGGGCTCCGCGCGCGCCCATGACCGTCACCGCCTCGGCCGCGGAGCTCGAGCAGCGCTATGAGGCGCTGCGGGCCCAGGCCATCGGCACCATCCCGGCGGTCCGACCACGCGGGCGCGCCGTCCTGTGCCGGGCGGGCATGGTGGCCTGGATGCGGGCTCTCCCCCCGGAGGCCGGGGTCCGACGACCCGACCGACCCGTCGGCGCTCGGGGGACGGCGTTCGCCGACCTCGGCGGCGAGCTCGTGAGCGTCCTCACCGAGATGGCGCTCGGAGCGCGATGGGGGTGGCACGGTGCTCCGTGAGTCGGCCCGGAAGGTCACGGCCGGCCACCTCGCACGACAGGCATACCTGTATGTCCGCCAGAGCACACTGCGCCAGGTGCTCGAGAACACCGAGAGCACGCAGCGCCAGTACGCGCTGCGAGAGCGCGCCGTCGCGCTCGGCTGGACCATGGATCGGATCGTCGTCATCGACCGCGACCTCGGACGATCGGGTGCCGACAGCGACCGCGAAGGGTTCGCCCAGCTCGTCACCGCGGTCGGGCTGGGCGAGGTCGGGGTCGTGCTCGGGCTGGAGGTCAGCCGCCTCGCGCGCAGCTCGACCGACTGGCACCGCTTGCTCGAGATCTGCGCGCTCACCGACACGCTCATCTGTGACGAGGACGGGCTCTATGACCCAGGGCACTTCAACGACCGCCTGCTGCTGGGCTTGAAGGGCACGATGAGCGAGGCCGAGCTGCACGTCCTGCGGGCCCGCCTCCTCGGCGGGCAGCGGGCCAAGGCGGCCCGCGGCGAGCTCGAGATGAAGCTGCCGGTCGGGCTCGTCACCGACCCCGCGGGCAAGGTCGTCCTCGATCCCGACGCCGGCGTGCAGGCGGCGGTGCGCACGTTCTTCGCGACGTTCCGACGCACCGGTTCGGCGACCGCCACCGTGCGCGCCTTCCGCGAGCAGGGCCTGCTCTTCCCGCGCCGCCTCGCCTCGGGTCCCCGCAAGGGCGAGCTGGTCTGGGCAGAG
Organism: uncultured Anaerolineaceae bacterium; assembly: GCA_964476955.1. GTDB lineage: Bacteria > Chloroflexota > Limnocylindria > Limnocylindrales > CSP1-4 > JAFMJV01. The sequence continues at coordinate 1,485 of CAYZDQ010000360.1, read as the reverse complement.
CTCCACCACAGTCGCGCCCTGCGGGTCCTCAAGAACCCCCGCTACGCGGGTGCCTTCGCCTATGGCCGCAGCCGCGCCCACCGGCGCCCCGACGGCAGCGAGGTCCGGACCCGCCTGCCACGTGACGAGTGGCACACGCTCATCCTCGACGCCCATCCGGGCTACATCGGCTGGGCCGAGTACGAAGCCAACCTCGCACGTCTCCGCGAGAACGCCCAGGCCAACGGGGCCGATCGGCGCAAGAGCCCTCCGCGGGAGGGCCCGGCCCTGCTCCAGGGTCTCGTCATCTGTGGTCGCTGCGGCGAACGCATGACCGTGCGCTACGCCACCAGCCACGGCGAGCCGGTGCCCCTCTACGTCTGCCAGAAGCGCAGCATCGAGGAGGCCCGCCCGCTCTGCCAGCGGATCCTCGGGCGCGATGTCGACCGCGCCCTCGGCGAGCTGCTCGTCGAGACCGTCAGCCCGCTCGCGCTCGAGGCGGCCCTCGGGGTCCAGACCGAGCTCAGCGTCCGTGCCGCCGAGGCCGACCGGCTGCGCCAGGGCCAGGTGGAGCGGGCCCGCTACGAGGCCGAGCTGGCCCAGCGCCGCTATCTGCAGGTCGACCCCGACAACCGCCTCGTGGCCGACTCGCTCGAGGCCGATTGGGACGCCAAGCTCCGTGCCCTCGCAGCGGCACAGGAGGAGTACGAGCGGCAGCGCGGGGAGGACGGTCACACGCTCACCGAGGAGCATCGAGCCGAGATCCTCGCGCTCGCCACGGACTTCCCCCGACTCTGGGGTGACCCCGATACGCCGCAGCGCGAGCGCAAGCGCATGGTGCGCCTGCTCATCGAGGACGTCACGCTGCTGCGCAGCGACACCATCGCTGTGCACGTGCGCTTCCGCGGCGGCGCCACCCGGAGCCTGCGACTGCCGCTGCCACTCAACGCCGCGGACCTGCGCCGGACCGATCCTGCCGTCATCGCCGAGATCGACCGCCTCCTCGACGAGCACACCGAGGCCGAGATCGTGACCCTCCTCAACGAACGAGGCGTGCGGCCCGGCGTCGGCGAGCGCTTCAGCGCCGGCTCCCTTCGCCACCTCCGTATCCGATACGGTCTCGAGGATCGCTTCACGCGCCTGCGTCGTCGGGGCCTGCTCACGCTCGCGGAGATCTGCGAGCTGCTCGGTGCCGACCCGGCCACGGTGAAGGGCTGGGCGCGCGAGGGCCGCATCCCCTCGGTCATCTTCGACGACCGGGGTCAGCGTCTCTACGAGCGACCGGCCCAGCTGCACCAGCCGTGCGGATGGTGCGGCGATCCGATCCCCGCGAAGCCCGCCTTGCGCGGTGGCAAGAGATGGTGCAGCACACGCTGCTGCTACGCTGCCTATCGGAGCCGGAAGCGCGCGGGCCAGAGCGTCGCTCAGCAGGCGGCCACCTTGGCCCGCCGCCATGACTCCCTACCCGATCGTGCCGATGAGGTGCAGTCACTTGCCTAAGCCTTG
>CAYZDQ010000359.1:0-3479 GCA_964476955.1 uncultured Anaerolineaceae bacterium | reverse complement strand
CGCCCTCGGAGGGGCGGCGCGCCACCATCGGAGCGGCCCGACCGCTCGGCGCACGGAGCCCGATGACCGACACCCCGACCACGCCCGGCGAGGAGCCCACCGCCGCCGGCCAGGCGCTGTACCGACGCTTCCGGGCGCAGACGTTCTCGCAGATCGTGGGCCAGGATGCCGTGGTCCAGACGCTGCGCAACGCGGTGCGCCTCGACCGGGTCGGCCACGGCTTCCTCTTCGTAGGCCCGCGCGGGACGGGCAAGACCTCCATGGCGCGCATCATGGCCAAGGCCGTCAACTGCACCGATCTCCGCGACGGCGAGCCCTGCGACGCCTGTCCATCGTGTGTCTCGGTGCGTGAGGGGCGTGCGCTCGACGTGATCGAGCTCGATGCCGCCTCCAACAACAAGGTCGACGACATGCGTGAGCTCGTGCCGCGCGTCTACACCGGCGCCGCGGACCTCGCGCGCAAGGTCTTCATCATCGATGAGGTCCAGCGCATCAAGGAGGGCTGGGACGTCCTCCTCAAGACGCTCGAGGAACCGCCCGAAGGTGTCCTCTTCATCTTCTGTACGACCGACCCCAGCCAGATCCGGCCGGCCGTGGTCTCACGTCTGCAGCGCTTCACCTTCCGGCCCCTGGCGGTCCCGGAGATCGAGGGCAAGCTCGAGCGTATCCTCGAGGCGGAGGGTCGAAAGGTCGAGCCTGAGGCCGTGGCGCTCGTGGCGCAGATGGCCGGTGGTGGCATGCGCGACGCCGAATCGATGCTCGATCAGGTGCTCGTCAGTGCAGACGACCCCATCACCGCGGACTCCATCGCAGACCTGCTGGGCTTGGCCGACGCCGACATGGTCGATCGCTTCATCGACGCGCTCGTCTCCGGTGATGTGCTCGCGGGCATCGAGGTCCTCGACAGCCTCGAAGCGGAAGGTCGTGACCTGGTCGCATTCAGCGAGCAGTTGGTGACCCGCTTGCGCGCGCTCCTGGTGGAGCGCATGTCGCAGCCGGCCGCAGCCGATCGTGCCGCTGCTCGCCCCCTGGCCCTCGCCGCCCGCCGGCTCACCGGCATCGACGCCAGCCGCTCCGGGCTGGGTGGCTATCGCTGGCAGCTGGAGCTGTGCCTGCTGGGTGCGGCTGACGAGGCCGATCGACGGACGGCCGCACCCACTGCCGCGCCGGCGTCGTCGGCCACAGCACCCGCGCCGACCCCGTCTGCACCTGCCGCGCCTCTGGTGGCAGCGGCAGCCCACGCTTCGCCGCCGACCCCGTCCGCGCCCCCCAAGACACCTGCACCCGCCGACAAGGCGCCCGCGCCGACCCCATCCGCCCCCTCGACACCCGCGTCCGTCGAGACGCCGCCCCCTGGGAACCCGCCAGGCCCAGCGGCCGTCGAGCCACCAGCGCCGACGCCGACCAGGGGTGCGCCCGCAAGCGGGGATGGCGCGAATGGGGATGGGGAGATCGCCGCCATCCGCGCCGCCTGGCCCGCCATCGTCTCGGCCATCGGTGAGAACCCCGCCAACCGACCGCTGGTCACGACCTGCCGCCCGGTGGAGCTGCGCGACGGGTTCCTCGTCCTCGGCTTCCCGGAGGATCAGGCCTTCATGCGAGATATCGCCGATCGCAAGCGGCGGGTGCTCGAGGAGGGCATCGCCGGCGTCATCGGACGCTCGGTGGCGGTACGCTGCGTAGTGACCAACCTGGAGCTCGTCGAGCCTGTCGATTCCGGGGAGGGCGATCTGGTGACCCAAGCCAAGCGGATCTTCGATGGAGAGCTGTTCGGGGTCGACGAGGTCGACTAACGACGAAGAGGTAGACAAGGAGTACGAAGCGTGGGCATGGGCAACCTGGCCAAGATGGCCCAGCAGATGCAGGCGGACATGGCGCGAGCCCAGCAGGAGCTGGACGAGCTGCGTGTCGAAGGCAGCGCCGGCGGTGGCGTGGTCAAGGCCGTCGTGAGCGGCAAGCTCGACATCGTCTCTATCACCATCGACCCCGAGGTCGTGGACCCTGACGATCTCGACGACCTGCAGGATCTCGTGGTGGCTGCCGTCGCCGACGCGCAGACCAACGCCAAGGCCGCGGCCGAAGAGAAGATGCAACGCATCGCCGGCGGCATGGGTCTGCCTCCCGGTCTCGGCCTCGGGGGCCTGTGATCCCGGCGCTCGCTTGAGTCAGCTCATCGAGCCGGTCGCCCGGCTCATCGAATCCTTCTCGCGACTGCCCGGCATCGGGCCCAAGACCGCGCAGCGGCTGACCTACCACCTGCTACGCGCGCCGGACACCGAGGCTCGAGCTCTGGCGGCAGCGCTGGTATCGGTCCGCGATGATGTGGTCTTCTGCGATCGCTGCTTCGACATCAGCACCGGGCCGCTCTGCCCCATCTGTGCCGACCCCATGCGTGACGACGCGCGCCTGTGCGTCGTGGAGGAGCCCTTGGACGTGCTCGCGCTCGAACGCACACGCGCCTTCAAGGGCCGCTACCACGTGCTGCATGGCGCCATCTCTCCGGTCGACGGCATCGGCCCCGAGCGGCTGCACATCGGGGATCTCCTCGATCGCGTGGCCGAACGCCACGGGGCAGGGGAGCCGTACGAGGAGGTGGTGATCGCCACCAACCCCACGCTCGAAGGCGAGGCTACGGCCATGTACATCGGCGAACGGATCGGCGGCCAGGTCGGGGCCGTGTCGCGCATCGCCCGCGGCATCCCCGTCGGCGGCGACCTCGAGTACGCCGATGAGGTCACACTGGTCCGAGCCCTGCAGGGGCGGCACCAGCTGGAGGGGGGCACCGACCGATGATGTACTTGGTCAACGAGGCCCTCCTGCGTCTCGTCAAACCCGGGATCGCGCTCCTCCTTGGCCTGCTCCTGTACTGGGTCTTGACGGGCCTGCTGGGCGAGCCGGGATCATGGACCCTCGGACTGCTCTGTTGGATCAGCGCCGGTACCTTCATCCACCTCGTGGAGACCGGTGTCATCTGACACGGTGCCCGCCCGGCGAGGCCGGCAGGGAGGCTGCGTGCCGGATTCGGCTCGACGCCCTCGCCCCCGACGACCCCGACGGCGACGTCAGCGGCCCCGAACGGGCCGGCCGATCGGCTGACCGGCCGTCCTGGCCGTCCCCGGGGTGGGCGCGATTCAGCCTCGATTCACGCTTGGGACAGGCCCATACCGGGCCCGTTTGACGGTTCTGCGAGGACCACCTATAGTCTTGTTTCCGCGCAGCGAGACAGCTCGCTTCGAGCGCCACTCCCGGGTCCAGCCGGGTCCGGGTCGGTCAGCCCTGTGTTTGACAGCCCTAGCGGGTGTGTGCCATCATAGACGGCCGTGCCGGGTGACAGCCAAGGCTGCGCCCGGGGAGCACCTTAACAAGTGAAGAGTGACAGATAAGTCTGTTTGTGTGAGTGGGACAAACCCCGAACTTAAAGGACGATCCGCAAGGAGAGTCCTTCTTATCGGAGAGTTTGATCCTGGCTCAGGATAAAC
>CAYZDQ010000358.1:0-3486 GCA_964476955.1 uncultured Anaerolineaceae bacterium | reverse complement strand
ACCCGCTGAGGCGGACGTGGTCGCGACGGCGGTCACGCGGGCACCTCGGTGCTGCTCTCGCGCGGCAGGCCGTAGGCCGCACGCATCAGCGTGGGCTCATCGGCGACATCAGCCGGGAACGTATCCACGACCTTTCCGCCGAAGATGACCCCAGCCCGGTCGCAGGCAAGCTGGACCTCCTCCAGCTCGGAGGTGTAGAGCAGCACCGCCGAGCCAGCCTCCGCCAGCTCGCGCAGCAGGTGGTAGACCTGGCGCTTGGTGCGGATGTCGATGCCGCGTGTGGGGTCGAAGCAGAGCAGCGTGTCCACGCCACCAGCGATCCAGCGCCCGATGGTGACCTTCTGCTGGTTGCCGCCCGAGAGCCGCTGGACCTCGCCCTGTGCACGGGTGTCGATCTGGAGTCGCTCGATGGCCATGTCGACCATCTCCTTCTCCGCCCCCATGCGGATGGGGCCCCACTTGCGGGGCTTGGCGTTGTAGGGCAGGGCGATGTTCTCGCGCACGGAACGCTGTGGCAGCAGCGCCTCGACGCGGTCACCGGGCACGTAGACGAGACCCTTCTCGATGGCGTCTGCGGGGTGTCGGAAGTGGACCTCCTCGCCATCGACGGCGAGCGTCCCGGCGGAAGGTCCACGAGCGCCAGAGAGGATGCCGAAGAGTTCATCCTGGCCCTGGCCCTCGAGCGCCACGAGGCCCAGGACCTCGCCCGCGTGCAGCTCGAACGAGACGTCCTCGAGCTTGGTCCCGGCGGCAAGGCTGCTGAGGCGCAGGCGGGGTACGCCTCTCGGCTCGAACGCCGACGTGGCGACCACACGGGGGGGGATGTCCTGCGCATCCTCGCTCGACGGCCCGAGCATGAGCTCCACGATCTCTTCCTCGGCACCGGGACCCATATCCACCACCCCGACGGTCTCACCGTCGCGCAGGACCGTGGCCCGGTCGCAGAGGGCGTTGACTTCGAGGAGGCGGTGGCTGATGAAGATGACCGAACGGCCGGACTCGCGCTGCTCGCCGACGATGCGCAGCACGTTCTCGGCAAGGTCCGCCGGCAGGGCCGCGGTCATCTCGTCGAGCAGCACCACGTCCGGCTCCAGGGCCAGAGCCCGAGCCAGGTCCATGATGCGCAGGACGGCCAGCGGGATGTCGCCGACCATGTCGTAGATGTCGAGCTTCTCGATGCCGAGCTTGTGCACCCACTCGAGGAATGGCTCCACAGGTGTATCGGTCATGCGCAGGTTGTCGAGCACATCGAGATCCGGGATCAGTGCCGGCTCCTGGTAGACGGAGATGAGGCCGTTCTTGCGGGCCTCGGCAGGGGAGTGCACCTGGCGCTCGGTACCGCGTACGGCGATGCGGCCGCGGTCGGGGTGGATGGCCCCGGTCAGCACCTTGACGAGCGTGGACTTTCCGGCACCGTTGGCGCCCAGCAGGGCATGGACTTCACCCGGGCGGACGGCCAGGGAAGCGTCGCGCAGGGCGGTCACGGCCCCGTACGTCTTGACGACGCCGGTGGCTTCGAGGAGCAGTTCCCCGGGTGGGGCGCTGCCGGTGGGTGTCGGTGTGGTCAAGGTCTCGTTTCTCGGTGCAGCTTCGGAGTGGCGAGGGGGTGCGGTTCGGTCCCACACCCCCGCGCGCTACTGGTTCAGCTGGGTCCTATCCGCCCGGGCCCTTGCACGCGATGATGTCCTCATCGCTGTACGTGGTCCAACCGGGGACCTGCAGGCCCACCGGCCACTCGGGGTCGAGGTCCGGGTTCTGGGCCGCCGCGATGAGCGCCTTGCCCTCATCGGTGTTGCTGGCCATGATCGCCGGGTCGACACGCACGAAGCGGGACGCCTCGTCCGCGGGCACCGCCGGGAGCTCGCCGTTGAGGATCTGGAGCGCCAGGGTGACGCCCGCACCGCCAACGGTGCCGGGGTTGGTGACCGCGGCGCCGACGAAGCCTTCCACGGTGGCCAGCTGGGTCACGAAGCCGGCGTTATCCGCGCCGACGATGGGGACCAGCGGCTCATCGCTGTCGAGGTAGGCGTCGACGATGACGTTGTCGATACCTGACGTCCACACGCCATCGACCGGGATGCCGGAGGCGATCATATCCAGCATCTGCTGGCTGCCGGTGTCCTGCGACCAGCCGGTGTGGACCTCATTGATGATCTCGATGCCGGGATAGTTCTCGAGCGCGGCCTTGAAGCCCACGTCACGATCGTCGTCCGCAGAGTGGCCGGCGAGGCCACGCATGTAGAAGACGTTGCCCTCGCCACCGAGCGTGTCGAAGAGCCAGTCGGCGCCCAGGCGCGCGTACTCGGCCTGGTTGTTCTCGAGTACGTAGGCGCTCGGCTCGCTGACAGCCGAGTCGACCGCGACCACGACGATGCCCGTGTCGGTGGCTTCCTTGACGGCCGGGTTGATGGCCTCGGAGTCCGAAGCGTTCACGACGATGGCGTCGACGCCGGCGGCGATGAGGTTGCGGATGTCCTCGAGCTGACCGGCAGGGTCAGTGTTGCGGTGGGCGATGTTGAGGGATGCGACCTCACCCGAGGCAGCGGCCTGCGCCTTGATGGAGCAGATCATCTCCTCGCGCCAGCCGTTGCCCTGCACGGTGTTCGAGACACCGATGACATACCCGTCGTCCTGGGCCACGGCAGTGGCCGCGCCGAGGCTGGTGGCTGCGAGCGCGACGGTGGCGGCACCGGCGAATAGCTTCGCGTACTTGCGATCCATGTGACTCCTTGTCCTCCTCACATGAAGGTTGGCTTGGTGGCCTGGCAGGCGCGGTGCGCCCAGGCCTGCGTGAAACAGTCGGTTACTCGCGTCCGATCACACCTCCTCGCTACGCCTGACTGCCTGGTTCGTCATCGGGCTCGCGGACGATGGTCCGCGCGACACGTCGCGCGTGTTCCCGGTAGGCACTCTCGAAGAGTGCTCGCGAGCGCTCCGCGCCCACGACGGACGCGCGCGTGATGACAGGTGGCGTCACGCCCTTCTCCACGAGGAGCTGGGCGATGCGCACCTTCAGGGAATTGACGATGGCCACGTAGGCCAGCGTAGAGCCGGGACCTACCGGCGTGTCGAGGTTCGGCACCGTGACCATGGCGTCCGCCTCTGGCGTGCACAAGTCGATGACGATGTCGGCTTCGTCCAGCAGCCGGCCGCCGACCGCGGGGTCTGGCTCACCGGCCAGCGACTGCTTGACGCCGGTCACGGCCACGACCTTGCAGCCGCGCTGTCGGGCACCGCGAGCGACCTCCACCGGCACGGCCGTGAGGCCGTTGGCCGAGAAGACCATCATCACGTCGTCCGTCCCGAAGCTGAAGTTGTCGAGGATGACCGCCGCCAGGCCGGGCACGCGCTCGATGAACATGGCCTGGCGTTGGCCGTTGGTGCCGACCACGTCGAAGTGGTTGGACATCGACAGCTCCACGATGGGGTGGAAGCCCGGGAAGCTGCCGTAGCGCGGGAACATCTCCTCCACGGGCATGCGCGAGT
>CAYZDQ010000357.1:0-3486 GCA_964476955.1 uncultured Anaerolineaceae bacterium | reverse complement strand
CTCCTGCAGGCTGAACCAGATGTTGAAGATGAAGGGGATCTGCGTCACCACGATGATGAACAGCAGAGCGGGCAACAGGGGCAACCGTCGACGCCACTTGTCCCGACGTTCGAACTCCGCGATCGCGGCAGCGCGCTCGGCGGCCGGATCCGGGGTTCCCATCGGTCCTGCTTGTGCGGTCATGACGGCTGCTCCCTGTGCCCCTGGAACTCGCTAGGAGAAGGCTAGTCCCTTACCAGGCCTGGCCTTCCACCTCGGACGCGATCGCCTGGCAGGCTGACAGCGCGTCGTCGACCGAGACGTTGCCGGCGATAGCCGCCGAGAACTGCTCGGTGCAACGCGTGCCCACGTCCTGGAACTGCGGCACACCCACGAACTGCACGCCGGGCAGGCCCGGGCGAGGCTGCACGCCGGGGTTGTTGATCGGCGCGGCCTGCATGGCCTCGAGCGTGATGTCCGCGAACGCGGCAGCAGCTTCCTGGTAGTTGGGGTTCTCATAGAGCGAGACGCGGGTGCCCGGCGGGACGGTCGCCCAGCCGCCGGCCAGGTTCTCGCCTGCCTGGACGAGGTAGTCCGGACCGGTCGCCCAGCGGACGTACTCCCAGGCGGTGTCCTTGTCAGGCGCGTTCTCGGGGATGGCCAGGGCCCAGGCCCACAGCCAACCGGAAGCGTCGGTCACCACCGTAGGGGAGAGCGCGTAGCCGAGCTTGCCCTTGATGGGGCTGTCGTCGGCCTCAAGGTTGCTGGCTGCGACAGTGGCGTCGACCCACATGGCCGCGTTGCTGTCGAGCATCTGGTTGGTGCACTCGTTGTAGCTCGAGTTGGCGATGTCGTCAGCGCCGACCGAGTTGACCAGGTCGACGTAGAAGTTCAGCGCCTCGGCGAATTCGGGCTGGTCGATCTGGGCGGCACCGATGGTGTCGTCCTCACCGTCCAACCACCAGGTCGCACCGTAGGTGTTGATGACCGTGGTGAAGATGGCGCCAAGGTCGCCCCAGCCGGGCTTGCCGCGCAGGCAGATGCCGGCCATCTCGTCCGAATCGACCTGGGCCGCGATGTCCGCGACCTCGGCCCACGTGGGCGCGACGGGCATCTCGATGCCGGCCGCTTCGAGGACGTCCTTGCGATACATCACGAAGGACGACTCCGCGTAGAACGGTGCGGCGTACAGGCCACCCTCGTAGGAGAGGCCGTCACGGACCGCGGGGATGATGTCGTCGACGGCGTAGTCGGCGTCGTCGGCGGCGTACTGGTTGAGATCGGCGAGCCAGCCGTTGCGGCCGAACTGCGGCGCCTCGAACATGCCGATCATGACGACGTCGAACTGCTGACCACCGGCACCCACGTCGCGGGTGACGATCTCGCGGAGCGTCTGCTCCTCGAGGATGACGTAGTTGACGGCGATGCCGGTCTCAGCCGTGAACAGGTCCGGCGTGAGGCTGGCGATGTCTTCCATCTGGGGGTTGCCCACGATGGCGACGTTGATGGACTTATCCTGGGCCACGGCTGCCCCGGCGAACGCCGTCGACGCGACCAGGGCCGTAGCCATGGCGCCGATCCCGGCCTTCGTCAGCTTGCTACTGGACCACATAGGCTTGATACCTCCTTGGCGGTCGGAAGACCGCTCCTCCATGGCGTGCCACGAGCACGCTCACGGGCATCATAGTTGGCGATGATTGGGAATGCAACCCTAAATGAATGCATAACCAATCGCGCGGCGGGGGTTCCATCTGCATTCATGTTGGAGTAAGGTATGCGCATGACTGCTGACGAAGGTCGCCGGCGCCATGTGGAGCTCTCCGCGGAGAGCCTCCGCCGGCTCGATCCACGGATCACCGTTCCGGAGTACGACCGCCGCGCTCTTGGTGGCGGCATCGTGCACGTCGGCGTCGGGGGCTTCCATCGTGCTCACCAGGCCGTGTATCTCGATGACCTCTGCCGCGGCGGCGTGTCCGATTGGTCGATCACGGGGGCGGGTGTGCTTCCCGGTGACGCGGCGATGGCCGATGCTCTGGGTGCCCAGGACCACCTCTACACGCTGGTCACGCGAGACGTCCATGCCACGGAGGCGCGCGTTATCGGCGCCGTCACCGACTACGTCCTGGCCGCCGCCGACATCGAGCCGCTGGTCGAGCGCATGGCCACGCCGTCGACGCGCATCGTGTCGATGACCATCACCGAGGGCGGCTATCCGGTCGACGAGGCCACGGGCGACTTCCTCGCGCCACCGGCTGACGTGCTGCCGGCGTCGTTCGTAGCGTTGGCTCGTGCCTTCGGGCGGCGACGCGATGCGGGTCTCGGCGGTCTCACCGTGCAGAGCTGCGACAACGTCATGGGTAACGGCGATGTCGCGCGTACGGCCACGCTCGGTGTCTGCGCCTTGGTCGAGCCCGGGCTCGAGGACTGGGTCGCTCAGAACGTGGCCTTCCCCAACAGCATGGTCGACCGCATCACGCCGCAGACCTCCGATGCCGATCGCGCCTTCCTCGCCGATGAGTACGGGCTGATCGATCGCTGGCCGGTCGTGGCCGAGACCTTCATCCAGTGGGTCATCGAGGACGACTTCCCCTATGGCCGGCCACCGTACGAGGACGTCGGGGTCCTCGTCACCGACGACGTCCGGCCCTACGAGACGCTCAAGCTGCGCATCCTCAACGCCGGTCACTCGACGCTCACGTACATGGCTGCGCTCGTGGGCCACACGTATATCCACGAGATCATGGCCGACCCGCCGCTGGCGCGATACCTGCGACAGTTCCACGACGATGAGGCGACGCCGTCGCTGCCGCCCGTGGCCGGCATCGACGTCACCGAGTACAAGCGGGTGGTGGCCGAGCGCTTCGGCAATCCGGAGGTGCGCGACCAGGTGGCCCGCGTCTGTCTCGATGGCACGTCCAAGTGGCCCAAGTTCCTGGTGCCGACCGTGGAGTCGCAGCTGGAGCGGGATGGCCAGGTCAAGCTCTCCGCGCTGGCGCTGGCCGCCTGGTGCCAGTACCTGCTGGGGGTCGATGACCAGGGTCGGGAGATCAGCATCTCAGCGGACCCACGCCTGGACGAGGCGCAGGAGCACGCCCGGGCATCTCTCTCTGACCCGGCGGCGTTCCTGCAGCTCCCCGACACCTTCGGCCAGCGCTTGCCGGCCGACCCGCGCTTCGTCGCTGCCTTCACCGAGGCCTTGGCGTCCCTCCGCGAAAGCGGAACCTACCGTACGCTTGAGAGGTGGCTGAACCCAACGAGCTGATGAGCCAGGCTGACGTTCCTGCCGACGCCGAGCGCGTCCCGGGCGGGACCCTGTTCCAGGATGAGCGTCGCAAGCGGATCGCGCAGCGCGTCATCGAGCGAGGACGTGTCGACGTCGGCGATCTGGCCGAGGAGTTCGGGGTCACCGGCGAGACGATCCGTCGCGACCTGAACGAGCTGCAGCGCGAGCGCCTCATCCGACGCGTACATGGCGGTGCGGTGCCATGGCGAGGTTCGGTCATCGTG
>CAYZDQ010000356.1:0-3496 GCA_964476955.1 uncultured Anaerolineaceae bacterium | reverse complement strand
GCCACACTCTTCGAGCTCATCGACCAGCTCGATGGTGTGGACACCAGCGACACACTCATCGCGGTCAGCCTCGATCCCAGCGTGCAGGCCATCCGACGCCTGCTCGATGCCCTCCTGCCGCCCTCGGTCGAGCTGGTGCTGGCGACCGCTGCCGAGGGTGCCTACGTGGGTATCTCCAAGCTGCGCATCGAGCGCATCGTGCTCAACCTCGCGCTCAATGCGCGCGATGCCATGGAGGACGGCGGCACGCTCACGATTCGTACCGACCGCCCCGACGAGGAGCAGGCTCGCATCATCGTGGCCGACACCGGCCCCGGCTTCGCCGAGGAAGCCCTCGAGCACCTCTTCGAGATCGGCTTCACGACCAAGGCCGAGCGTGGCGGCAGCGGCCACGGCCTCGCCGCGCTGGCGCCGTTCGTGGAGCGCAGCGGCGGCTCCATCGACGTCGACTCGGTCGCGGGTGAGGGCGCGACCATCTCGGTCACCTTGCCCACGGCCGACCTTGGTGGCCCTGACGAGGACGTCGCCGACTAGGTTCCCGGCCCGCGGACGGGCAGGGGAGTAGCATGAGCGGTCGAGAACGACATACCGAGGAGTCGCCCCCCAATGGCAAACCCGCTCGTCACCGTCATCGGCGCAGGCAACGTCGGCGCCACGACCGCGCAACGCGTCATCGAGCAGGGGCTCGCCGACGTCTGGCTCGTCGACATCGTCGAGGGATTACCCCAGGGCAAGGCGCTCGATCTGGCCCAGGCCGCGCCGATCGTGGGGCACGACATGGTGGTCCAGGGCACCAACGACTACGCCGACACGGTTGGCTCCGACGTCATCGTCGTGACCTCCGGCCTGGCCCGTCAGCCGGGCATGAGCCGCGATGACCTCATGGCTAGGAACGCCGGCGTGGTGCGCAGCGTGGTCGAACAATCGGTGTCGTACTCGCCCGAAGCCGTCGTCATCGTCGTGACCAATCCGCTCGACGCCATGTGCCACGTGGCGCTTGAGGCCAGCGGGCTGCCGTCCGATCGCGTAGTGGGCATGGCCGGTGTGCTCGACTCGAGCCGTTTCCGCACGTTCATCGCCATGGAGCTGGGCGTGTCGGTGGCCAACACCAACGCCTTCGTGCTCGGTGGCCACGGGGACACGATGGTGCCACTGCCGCGCTACTCCACCGTCGGTGGCGTGCCCATCACCGAGCTCATGACGCCCGATCGCATCGAGGCCCTCGTCGACCGCACCCGCAATGGCGGCGCCGAGGTCGTCTCGCTGCTCAAGACCGGCAGCGCCTTCTACGCGCCCGCGTCGTCGGTCGCCTCGATGGTCGACGCCATCGTCAACAACCGCCACATGGTGCTGCCGTGTGCCGCCTATCTCGAGGGCCAGTACGGCTACGACGGTCTCTACGTCGGCGTGCCCACCCGACTCGGCGCCGACGGCGTCGAGGGCATCGTGGAGATCGGCCTCACCACCGAGGAGCAGGCCATGTTCGACAACTCGGCCAGCGCCGTCCGGGAGCTGGTCCGCAAGTTGGTCGCGATGGAAGCACTGCGCGACCCCGCCGAGGAGTAGGGGGCAACACACCGACGCCGGCCCAGATCCGGGCCGCGTCTCGCCATACCAGCCTGGCCGAGGGGCACCGCTGCGGCCGAGAATCCCTCCAGCAGCGGGCCGTTCGGCAGGGGAACGAATAGACATAATCGATTATCGTTAGTCCACCACTCCACGACACGAGGTCCGCACATGACGCAGACGATGGAGCCTCAGGCCTCTGAGGCGCAGGGGACCCTCCCCAGGGTCAGCCACTGGATCAACGGGGCGATCGTCCCGTCGACATCGGGCAAGAGCCGCCCGGTCTACAACCCCGCCACCGGCGAGCAGACCAAGACGGTCGACATCGCCAGCCTCGAAGAGATCGAGGCCGCGATCGCCGCCGCCAAGGCCGCGTTCCCCATGTGGCGCGCCACCTCGCTGGCCAAGCGCGCAGACACGCTCTTCCGCATCCGCACCGCCTTCGACACGCATCGCGACGAGATCGCTGCGCTCATCACCGCCGAGCACGGCAAGGTCCTGAGCGACTCCGCCGGCGAGCTCGCGCGCGGCATCGAGAACATCGAGTACGCCTGTGGCGTGCCGCAGCTGCAGAAGGGCGAGTTCAGCGAGCAGGTCAGTGGTGGCGTGGACGTCTACTCCATCCGCCAGCCCATCGGCGTGGTCGCGGGCATCACGCCGTTCAACTTCCCGGCCATGGTGCCGATGTGGATGTTCGGCAACGCCATCGCCACCGGCAACACCTTCGTGCTCAAGCCCTCGACCGTGGACCCGTCGGTCTCGCTTTATCTGGCCGAGCTGATGAAGGAAGCCGGTTTGCCGGACGGCGTCTTCAATGTCCTCCAGGGCGACCGCGTGGCCGTCGCCGGCCTGACCGAGCACCCCGACATCGCGGCTGTCTCCTTCGTCGGCTCCACGCCCGCGGCCAAGCGCATCTACGAGACAGGCTCCAGGGCCGGCAAGCGCGTGCAGGCCCTCGGCGGCGCCAAGAACCACATGCTGGTGCTGCCGGACGCGGACATCGGCCTCACCGCCGACGCCTGCATCAACGCCGGCTACGGCTCCGCAGGCGAGCGTTGCATGGCCATCGCCACGGTCGTGACCGTGGGCGACGTCCACGATCCCCTGATCGAGGCCATCAAGGAGCGCCTGCCCCAGGTCGTCGTGGGCGACGGCACCAAGCCCGAGTCGATGATGGGTCCGCTCGTCACCGAGACGCACCGGGACAAGGTCGCCAGCTACATCGACGCCGGCGAGAAGGACGGAGCCACCATCGTGGCCGACGGCCGCGAGCATCCGCTGTACAAGGACTCCGACGGCTTCTACCTGGGCGTCTCGCTCATCGACGACGTCAAGACCAACATGTCCTGCTACACCGACGAGATCTTCGGCCCGGTGCTGACGGTCGTGCGCGTGGACACGTACGAGGAGGGCGTGGCCCTCATCAACAGCCACGAGTTCGGCAACGGCACGGCCATCTTCACGCGCAGTGGTGGCACGGCTCGCCAGTTCCAGTTCGACATCGACGTCGGGATGGTGGGCGTGAACGTGCCCATCCCTGTGCCGGTCTCGTACTACAGCTTCGGCGGCTGGCGCGCCTCGCTCTTCGGCGACACGCACATGTACGGCCCCGAGGGCATGAAGTTCTTCACCAAGGGCAAGGTCATCACCTCGCGCTGGCCGGACCCCTCGGAGTCGGAGATCAACCTGGGCTTCCCGCGCACCAAGTAGCGCGCCGGCCCTGATGGTGGGCGGAGCGGGCATACGTCCGTCCCGCCCTGATCGATCGATCGCAACCGCTGGACGACCAGCCGAGCCGGATACGCCCCAGTGGCGGCCGGCTCGGTCTTCGTTCCGGGGCAAGTCGGACGCAAGCCGGGCGCGGAAAGCCGTAGCCCGCGAGCGCTCGCGCCTGCGGAGTCGGTTCGTCGAGCGACCGGCCGATCGCGAG
>CAYZDQ010000355.1:0-3497 GCA_964476955.1 uncultured Anaerolineaceae bacterium | reverse complement strand
GCATCGTAGAGTCGCGCCGCGTTCCCTGTCAATGCCGATCCGCAAGCAGACCGCTAGTCCGGCTAGGAGGCGGCAGGCGGGTCTGCCACCGTTGCACCCTCGGAGATGACCAGACCCTCGGCGAGTGTCTCGCGCACCGGTGCGTCCCAAGGCGTATCGAGCACCAGCTCCACCGAGCGCCAGCCGAGCTCACGAAGTGGCATCTCGACACTGGTCAGCGGGGCTACGCGGTAGTCCCCCGCGGGCAGCTTGCCGATGGCGATGAGCGAGACGTCCTGCGGCACCCGTAGGCCCAGCCGTTGCAGCTCGTGCCAAGCACCGAGGGCCTCGTTGGGATCGGCTGCCACGATGGCCGTGGGCCGGCTCTCGCTGCGCATGATCTCGGCTACGGCCCGAGCGCCGCCCGCGGGCGTGTAGTCGATGCCCACGACCCAGGAAGGGTCGAGCCAGAGGTCGGCGGCCGCCATGGCGTCGCGGATCCCGTTCTGGCGACGCTGGGCGGTGTCCACCCCTGCCCTGCCGCCGGCCCAACCGATGCGCGTGTGGCCGCGGGAGATGAGGTGCTCGGTGGCCAGGTGCGCGGCGCGCTCGTCGTCGAGGATGACCCAACGCTCGGAGCCGACGGTACGCCGGTCCACCAGCAGCGTGGGCACTCGCGGGTCGTGGGTGAGTTGGTCAGCGGAGTAGCCCGCGCGCAGGCCGGCCACGAGGGCCGCGTCGACAGCACCGCTCTGGAGCAGCCGCAGGTAGCGCTCGGTGAGCTCGCCTCCGTGCGCGGTGGTCCACAGCAGGAGGCCACGCTCGCTGGCGGCCTCCTCCGCGCCGGCGATGACCTGCACCATCAGCGGGTTGTCCACCGGCACCAGCAGGCCCACCGCCCCAGCGCGGGCGCTGGCGAGGCCACGTGCGTGGAAGTTGGGCCGATAGTCGAGCGCAGCCGCGGCATCCCGGACTCGCTGGCGGGTCTCGTCCCGGACGCGCAGGGAAGGATCGCCGCTGAGCACCTTGGACACGACGGCACGGTCGACGCCGGCCCGCCTGGCCACGTCGGCGATAGTCGCCCGTCCTCTCGTTCTCGCTGGCAATCCCGTCTCCCTGGTCCGGAAGTCCACCCTTACCGTGCCATGTGGACTTTTGCTGGTCAACCGGTTGACGTGCTGAGCTGGGAACGTTACCTTCTGGTCTCTGCCTGAAAGCCCCCTGAGGATGGAGATCGATGAGCGCGTTCGCAGGATCGCTGGCCCGCAACGACGGCCGCACCACCGTCGTGGAGCTGGTGCCCTGGGCCGGGCCGCTCCAGGACGAGGCCGGCGAGCGCCATCGCGCGACTGCCCGCGAGCTGTCCAAGGACGCGCGAGTCACGGCCCTGACCATCACCGACAACGCCGGCGGCTACGTCCGCCTGGGCCCGCTCACGCTGGGCAAGGACATCCAGGACATGGGGGGCGAGGTCGTCGTCCACGTGGCCTGCAGCGATCGCAGCCGGGCATCGCTGGAATCGGTCGCTTTCGGCCTCGCCAGCGAGGGCCTCACCAACGTGCTGGCCCTGTCTGGCGACTATCCCAAGGAGGGCTACAAGGGCAGCTCGCGCGCGGTCTTCGACATCGATTCGGTGGGCCTGGCCGCCCTCCTCCGCGACGTCTCCGAGCGAGGCCCGCGTTTCACCATCGGCTGCGCGGTCAATCCCTTCAAAGCCGTCGAGTCGGATCTCGTGCCCCAGTACCTGAAGTTGGCCATGAAGGTCCGGGCGGGGGCCGATATGGCCATCACCCAGGTCGGCTACGACGCTCGCTCATGGTCTGAGCTGTTGACCTGGAACCGCACGCAGGGGCCGGGCATCCCCATCCTGGCCGGCGTCTATGTGTTGACCAAGGGCGTGGCCAAGGTCTTCAACCGCGATGGAGTACCTGGGATCCGCCTGTCGGATGAGCAGCTGGCCTGGGCGGAGAAGACCGCAGCCGCCGAGGACAAGGGCCGTGACGCCTTCCTCGAGTTCGCGGCCAAGCAGGTGGCCGTGGCGCGGGGGATGGGCTTCGCGGGGGCCTACATCGCCGGACAACGCAATGTCGAGGAGATCGACCGCATCCTGTATATGGCCGAACACCTCGAGTCCGACTGGCAGGCGCTCCTGCCCGACATCCACTTCCCGGAGCCGGGTCCCTACCGTCTCTTCGAGCCGGGCGACGTGCCTCAGCTCTCGTCGGACCGACCGGCCAAGCCGACCCCGAACAAGCGCGTGCCCATGTTCTACCGCGCCAACCGCCTCATGCACGACCGCTGGTTCGAGCCCGGCACGAAGGGCTTCGGGCTGGCCCGCGCGGCCTACTCCAAGCTCGAGTCGGCCCACCTGGCCTGGCCGGCACATGTCCTGGAGCAGGCCGTCAAGTACCCCATGTTCCACTGCCAGGACTGCGGCGACTGCTCGCTGCCGGACATCGCCTACCAGTGCCCCGAGGGCGTCTGCGCCAAAAACCAGCGCAACGGGCCCTGCGGCGGCTCGCTCAACGGTGAGTGTGAGGTTCCGGGCGAGCGCTGCGTGTGGGCCAACGCCTACGACCGGCTCAAGCCTTACGGCGAGGCCATGACCATGCTCGAGCGCGAACCCGTGGTGCAGGACAACCTCCTGCGCGGCACCAGCGCCTGGGCCAACACCTTCATGGGTCGCGACCACTACGCCCATGACACCGAAGGAGGGGATTCGTGAAGCAGGCCGTCGGAGGTACGCAGTTCATCATCATCGGCGAGAACATCCACTGCACCCGCGTCGTCAAGCGCGAGGGCATCCGCGGCGGCGTCGCCCCTGACGGCCGGCCCGGCGTGCGCTTCCCCGACGGTGACGGCGGTGAGGCCTGGGTGCCCCTGCCCCAGTCGATCATCGAGTCCAAGGAGTTCGCGGATTCATCGCGCATCAAGCACGTCATGGCAGCGGTGCGCCAGGGCCTGGCCGACGGGCCCGAGGCAGAGGTGGCCAAGGCCTACGTCGCCTGGATGGCGCAGCGCCAGATCGACGGCGGCGCCGACTACCTCGACCTCAACGTCGACGAGATCAGTCCTGACCTCGAGGGTCGCCTCGAAGCCATGCAGTGGCTGGTGGCCGCGGTCGGGCCGGCCTCGAGCGTGCCCCTGGCCATCGACTCCTCGGATGCGGCCGTGCTGGAGGCCGGTCTCGATGCCGTCGACCCCGCCTGGGCCGGCGGTGCCACACCCATGGTCAACTCGGCCTCGACCGAGCGCCCGGAGGTGCTGGAGCTGGTCAAGGACCGCGGCACGCCGGTCGTGCTCTCCTGCACCGGGGCCTCGATGCCCTCGGGCACGCAGGACCGCATCGAGCGCGCCGAGGAGATCATCGGCATGGCCACCGACCTGGGCCTGCCGCTCGACTCGCTGCACGTGGACCCGCTGGTCATCCCCATCGGCGTCGATCCCATGGCCGGGGGCGCCTTCATGGACGCGGTCAGGACCATCCGCGAGCGCTTCGGCGGGGAGATCCACATCAC
>CAYZDQ010000354.1:0-3513 GCA_964476955.1 uncultured Anaerolineaceae bacterium | reverse complement strand
CTGCCCCATCCGGCCGCACAAGGACAACGTCCTTGGCGACTGGGCAGAGAAGAAGGCGGCCGCCAAGAAGGCCGGACGCGAGCTGCCTACGCTCTAGCGAGCCAGCCGCCCCGGCCTGCTCTCAGTCGGTGCTACCCAGCTCCGCGGCGAAGCGGCCGATGACCCGCGCCAGCCTCGGACCAGCCTCGTCCGCAGCCTCTACCACCTCGGCATGGGTCAGCGGCGTGGGCGAGAGACCAGCACCCGGGTTGGTCACGAGCGACACACCACAGACCCGCAGACCGGCCCAGTTGGCGGCCATCGCCTCCATCACCGTGGACATGCCCACCGCGTCCGCGCCAAGGTCCCGGATCATGCGCACCTCCGAGGGCGTCTCGTAGGTCGGTCCGGTGAGCCCGAGGTAGACGCCTTCGGTCAGGGCCACGTCCTCGGCTCGACCGGCGGCATGGAGGCGGTCACGCAGTCGAATGTCCCAGACCGTGGACATATCGGGGAAGCGCGGGCCCAGCGCGTCGTCGTTGGGCCCCATGAGCGGGTTCCGACCGGTGAGATTGATGTGGTCGCGCATGACCATCAAGGTGCCGGCGCCGAACGCTGGGTTGACGCCGCCTGACGCGTTGGTCAGCAGCAGGATCGGGGCTCCCAGGCGACCCATCAGCAGAGCCGGCTCCACCACCAGGCGCTCGCGCAGGCCCCCGTACATGTGCAGCCGCCCTCGCAGGCAAGCCACTGGGGTGCCCCGCAGTGAACCGAGGATAAGCCGTCCGCTGTGGCCCGCCACCGAGGGCGCGGGCCAGCCCGGCATCTGCTCGAACGGGATCTCGACCGCGTCTACGATCTCATCGGCGAGACCGCCCAGGCCGGAGCCCAGGACCATGCCCAGGCGAGGGACGAGCGACGACTCAGCACGGACACGTGCTTCGAGCTCATCGAGCCGCTGGCTGAACGGGACAGGTCGCTCGGTCATCTATGCGTGCTCCTCTGCTGCTGGACCAAGAGTAGTCCGCGCAAGGCACACGCAAGTGCCCGGAGCGACCTTCACGCTTTCCCGGTCCCCACCTTGATGCGATCTCAGCGGATCCCGAGCTACCGGTTCGCGTTGATGTGATCTCCGCGTACCTGACGTCGTGTCTGGCCCCTCCGGGCAAGACCAACTATGCCTTCAGGGACGCTGCGGGGTCAATCGAGTTGTCCACGAATATCGGCACTTCGAGACCGACACTATCCACGGTCTTCGGCCGCCTGTGGACAGTCGGTGGAGAACCCGCGGGTCAGCGGGCCCGGCGCTGAGCCTTGGTCAGGATGGTGTGCGCATAGCGATCGTGGAGGCCCTGCTTCGTCGGGCTCTGGGCCATGGTGTACAGCAGCAGCAGCATCCAGGCCACGCCCACCGCTCCGAGGATGAGGCCGATGGTGTTGGGCACATAGACGGCCAGCGATGAGAGCAGCGAAGGAATCCCCAGGATCAGCCAGCGGACCACCGACTGGCGCCAGCCGATGAGCCGGCCGTCGCTCTCGTCGCCGATGCGCAGTCCCAGCAGGCGCATTCCCAGCGTCGCCCCGGCCAACGTCCAGAGGGCGCCGAAGTACGCGAAGCTGATCGCCAGCTGCAGGATCAGCACGACGAGGAAGGCCACGACGTCGAGCTGACCGCCACTCGAGTCGATGGCGCCCGGCTCGGTCACCAGCCCGCCGAAGAACCAGGCCAGGACGAAGCCCACGACCGAGAGCGCGATGATGTCGAGCACCAGAGCCATGACGCGGTTGGGCACGTCCGCGTAGAGCAAGCCACCCGGACCGGGCGTGTGCTCGGTCGAGGTCAGCCGCCGCGTGAGACTGCCGCCGCTCGAGGCCCGCTCGGCAGCGGACGTCGGGGCCGCACCATCGCCCGGCGCGTCCTCCCAGATGCCTTCCTGCTCGAGCCCGGTCTCGTCGCCCTGCGGCGCGCCGGACGATCCCATGGCTGGCCTCCTGTCACGCGTGGGCCCGCCGTCATCCGAGCGCGAGGCACGACGCGTTCACCACGAAGGATACCCGTCACGCTCCGCCCGGCGCATCCCGCTCAACCGCCGATGCGCGACATCTCCACCCTCGGCATCTCAACGGTCGCGGCCGAGCGTAGCTCCGAGTAGCGGTCGGTCCGGGCTCCCCACACATCGGCCAGGAGCCGGCACAGCGTCTCGTGGTCCGCCCCATCTCGCAGGGGTGCGCGCAGGTCGACGCCGTCGGTGCCGAAGAGGCAGGTGTAGAGCGTGCCCTCGGCGGTCAGGCGAACACGGGTGCAAGCGCCACAGAACGGCTGTGTCACCGAGCTGATGACGCCGAGCTCGCCACTTCCATCGCGGTAGCGCCAACGCGTGGCGACCTCTCCGGGGTAGCTCGCGTCGAGCGGCTCGAGGGGCATCTCTGCGTCGATCCCTGCCAGCAGTTCGGCACTGGGCACGACCTCGTCGAGCGACCAGCCGTTGGTATGCCCGACGTCCATGTACTCGATGAAACGAAGGATGTAGCCACGGTCGCGCGCGAAGCGCGCCATGGGCAGGACGCTGTCCTCGTTGAGGCCGCGCCGCACGACCATGTTGACCTTGATCGGGCTAAGCCCGGCACGGTCGGCAGCCTCGATACCCTCGAGCACACGGGCCACCGGGAAGTCGACGTCATTGAGGCGCGCGAAGACGGCGTCATCGAGCGCGTCCAGGCTGACGGTGACCCGCCGGAGACCGGCCTCGGCCAGGGCCTCCGCCTTGGTCGCCAGGATCGAGCCGTTAGTCGTGAGCGTCAGGTCGGCGAGGCCTTCGAGCCCTGCGAGCATGTGCACCAGCTGCTCGACGTCTCGCCGCAGCAGCGGTTCGCCACCGGTGAGGCGGATCTTGGTCACGCCCGTGGCGACCGCTGCCCGCGCCAGGCGTGTCACCTCCTCGAAGGTGAGCAGCTCTGCATGCGGCAGGAAGCGGAAGGCAGAGCCGTAGATCTCCCGGGGCATGCAGTAGGTGCAGCGGAAGTTGCAGCGGTCGGTGACCGAGATGCGCAGGTCGTGCAGCGGCCGTCCCAGCCGGTCGGTGGTCATGAGCGCGCTCACTGCTCGCGGATCGGTCGCGAGACGGAGCGTCCGTGCTCCCGCCGCTCCACACCCCGCCCCATCCAGCCGATGACGAGCGCGGCCACGCCCAGGAAGAGGTGCGCGAGCTGGTCGATGCCGGAGGTCTGCGCGTCGTAGAGGCCGAAGAGGTCGCCGCTGAGCAAGCTGACGATCGCGGTCGCGAGGTAGAACGCTCCCAGCACCATCAGGCCGAAGGCCCGGTTGCGGCCGTTGAGCGCGATCCCGACGTGGAGGAAGAGGGCACCGGTGATGAGGTGCACGAGATCGTGGCCGAACCCGGTCACGATGATGCCCGTGTCGTCCGGCCCACCCACGATGGGGTTACCCAGCGAGCCCCCGATCCCCAGCAGGACCAGCACGCCACCGACGACCATGGCGAAGGGGCGCTCCAGCCCTAACGAGCTCATCAGGCC
>CAYZDQ010000353.1:0-3516 GCA_964476955.1 uncultured Anaerolineaceae bacterium | reverse complement strand
GGTGACGGGCCCAGCCTGCTCGAGATGAAGACGTATCGCTACCGCGGCCACTCGCGCTCCGACCCCGCCAAGTACCGAGCGACAGGTGAACTGGAGCTCTGGAAGGAGCGCGACCCGCTGCTTGTGCTTGGCAGGCGCCTCATGGAGGAAGGCCTGATGACGGGCGAAGAGCAGGACGTCGCGGCTACCCAGGCGCAGGCAGAGGTCGATGCCGCGATCGAGCACGCCGAGGCCGCACCACATCTGACGCTCGAGGAGGCTGCCAGTTATGTCTACACCGACTGAGCTGCAGGCTGCCGAGGCCCCGCGCGCGGCCGAAGAGATGACCTACCGAGAGGCCGTCCATGCGGCGCTCGAGGAATGTCTGGCCGAGGATCCGTCGGTCGTATTCATGGGCGAGGACGTGGGCAACGAGGGCGGTGTCTACAAGACCAGCGTCGGACTTGCGGACCGGTTCGGCGAGCGCGTCATCAACACGCCCATCTGCGAGAACGGCTTCACCGGTGTGGCCCTGGGCATGGCCGTCATGGGCCTGCGTCCGATCGTCGAGTTCATGTTCGCTGACTTCACGCCCACCGCGGCCGACGCCATCGTCAACCAGCTGCCCAAATACCGCTTCATGAGCGGCGGCCAGCTCTCGGTGCCGGTCACGTTGCGCGTGGTCTCGGGCGCGGGCAGCCGCTTCGGTACTCAGCACAGCGCCTCTGGCGAATCCTGGTTCATGGGCCAGCCAGGACTGCGCGTCGCTGCCGCCGGGACCCCGGCCGCCGCCCATGAGCTCCTCAGGGCCGCCGTTCGCTCGAATGACCCGGTCATCGTGCACGAACACCGTCTGATGTACCTGCGCAAAGGCCCGGTGCGCCGTGGCGCGATCGCAGAGATCGGCAAGGCCTCGGTCGAGCGCACCGGAGCGGACGTGACCATCGTGGCTACGATGCTGATGGTCGAGCGTGCGCTCCAGGCAGCCAAGGCGCTTGAAGCCGAGGGCATCGACGTCGAGGTCATCGACCTGCGCTGGATCCGGCCGCTCGACGTCGAGACGATCACGTCCTCGCTCGAGAAGACTGGCCGATTGGTGGTAGTCGAGGAGCAGTGGCATGAAGCAGGCTGGGGCGCCACGCTCATCAGCCGGCTGACCATGAACGGGGTCTATATGGCCTCGCGGCCGCGAAGCGTGGCCATGCTTGACGAGATCCTCGTGCCCTTCGCGGCCCCGCTGGAGGACGCTGTCATGCCCTCGGTGGAGCGCATCGCAGCTGAGGTTCGGGCGAGCCTGATGTCCTGAAGGCTAAGCCGCCCGTAGCTGTGTCGGGCTGGCGGCTTGACCACTTGGGTCACGGCACTTGGCCCAGTCGGGTACGGTGGCCACATGGCCACGATCGTCATCGAGGACCTCGCGACCCGCGACCTGCGTTTCAAACTGGCGGCGGGGGAGGGCACCGACTCGATCCACAGTACCGAGGAGTACGCCTTCGCAGCGGCGCTATTGCGCTCGAGTGGCGAGTCGGCCGGAACCGGCCTGACCTTCACCCTCGGCGGCGGCAACCACCTCGTGTGCGAGGCCATCGAGGCCCTCAGTACGCCCTTGCTGGGCCGTGACATCGAGGAGGTCATGGCCGACTTCGGCCGCACCTTTCGCGAGATCGCTGACCATCCGCAGTACCGCTGGCTAGGCCCTCACAAGGGCGTCGTTCACCTGGCGCTGGGCGCGCTCACCAACGCTTGCTTCGACCTCTGGGCCAAGTCCCGTGACGTGCCGCTGTGGCGATTGCTGCTCGATCTCTCACCGGAAGAGCTCGTGGCCACGCTCGACCTCTCCTACCTCGAAGACGTGCTCACTAACGACGAAGCGGTCGAGATGCTGGCCTCGCAGCTGGCCAGCCGACCCGAGCGGGCGGACGTACTCGAACTGGGCTATCCCGGCTACGACACCTCGGTGGGTTGGTTCGAGTTCAGCACCGGCGAGGTCCTGGAGAAGGCTCGGGCAGCGGTGGGGGAGGGCTTCGGCGCAGTGAAGCTCAAGGTCGGAGCAGCCGACAGCGCTCGTGACATCGACCGGGCTCTGCAGCTGCGTGAGGCCGTCGGGCCGGATATCCGCGTCATGCTCGATGCCAACCAGCAGTGGTCGTTGCCAAGAGCCGTCCAGGTCTGCGGGGAGCTGGCGCCCATGGATCCCTACTGGATCGAGGAGCCGACCCATCCCGATGATGTCTTCGCACACCGCGAGCTGGCTCAGGCGATCGCACCCATCAAGCTGGCGGCGGGGGAGGCCGTGCCCAACCGGGTCATCTTCAAGAACCTGCTACAGGCAGACGCGATGCACTTCGTGCAGGTGGACGTGACTCGTGTCGGCGGCATCAGCGAGTTCATCGTGGTCAGCCTGCTGGCGAAGAAGCTCGGGAAGCCGGTCGTGCCCCACGTCGGCGACATGGGGCAGATCCATCAACACCTGGTGCTCTTCAACCGCGTGGCTCTGGGCCATGACGAGGTCTTCCTCGAGTACATCCCGCACCTGCGCGACCGCATGGTCGACCCGGCCCGTGTGGAAGGCGGCCGCTACCTGGTGCCCACGGCACCGGGGAGTAGCAGCGACCTGCGCTAGCCGCTAGGCTCGCACCTCCATGAGCATCGATCCCTTCGAGCGCGTCCGATTGGGGCGCTCGGCCGTCGAGATCAGGCGGTTCGGTCTGGGCATGGCGGCATTGAGCGGCCTGTTCCGTGAGGTTTCCGACGAGGAGGCCGCCGTCGTTCTCGACCGGGCCTGGGGTACGGGCGTGCGCTACTACGACACGGCGCCACTGTATGGGTACGGGTTGGGTGAGACCCGGCTTGGCCGGCTGCTCCGGCCGCACGAGCGTAGCTCCTACGCCATCTCCTCCAAAGTCGGCCGCCTGCTGTGTGGCATCAGCGAGATCGAAGCCGATCCCAGCCTGGAGCCCGATCGGCCGGCGGTGGACATCCCTGGCTTCGATCCGCTCGAGGGCTACTTCAAGGGCGCGCCCGACCAACGCCCCGTCTTCGACTACAGCTACGACGGCGTGGTGCGCTCGGTGGAGGACTCGCTGCGCCGAACGGGTCTGGATCGCATCGACATCTTCTGGATCCATGATCCTGACGACCACTGGCAAGAGGCCATCGCTGGCGCCGTACCCGCGCTGGTGGACCTGCGCGCTCAGGGGCTGATCGGCGGGATCGGCGTGGGCATGAACCAGGCGCAGATGCTCACGCGGTTCGTCCGCGAGGCAGAGCTGGATGCGGTCATGTGCGCTGGGCGCTACACGCTTCTCGACCAGATCGCGCTCGATGAGCTGTTCCCGGCCTGCACGGAACACGGCACGGTCGTGGTCGCGGCCGGCGTGATGAACAGCGGGCTGCTGGCCAACCCCACACCAGACTCGAAGTTCGACTACGCTCCGGCACCGCCGGAGCTGCTGTCTCGGGCGCTGGCCATGAAGGACGTGTGCGAGCGCAACGGCGTGCCCCTTCACCTGCACAAACCCGCGAAGGGGCGTTGGC
>CAYZDQ010000352.1:0-3520 GCA_964476955.1 uncultured Anaerolineaceae bacterium | reverse complement strand
CCTACGCGCCGCCCGGGTGGGCGGCTTCGTCGAGCCAGATCTGGCCATCGCGGCAGCGATGGATGAAGGTAGCGGGCCAATCGGTGTCGAAGTCATCGGTCTCGATGACCCGCCGGGCGGCGAGGCGCTTGCCCTCGCCATTGATGATCAGTCGAACGTGTTTCGAGACCGAGCAGATGGTGCCGAGGCCCACGGAGACTCCGTGGGCGGGTACCTCGTCGAGTGAGCCGAAGTCCGGGAAGGTGGCCAGGTTGTCACGTCGTGTGGTCTCCGCCAGCGGGATGATGGAGACATCGCTGTCGAGGGCTGTGCCCGGCTTCACGAAGGCGACGTGACCGTCGCTTGCACCACTGGCCACGATGAAGAGGTCGACTCCACCGGCCTCCTCGAGGCGCCGTCGA
The DNA here is from genome assembly GCA_964476955.1 of uncultured Anaerolineaceae bacterium. Classification (GTDB taxonomy): domain Bacteria; phylum Chloroflexota; class Limnocylindria; order Limnocylindrales; family CSP1-4; genus JAFMJV01. The sequence continues at coordinate 3,119 of CAYZDQ010000352.1, read as the reverse complement.
TAGGCCGGGGGGTCGGCCGGGTCCGGCAGCCAGACCTGGTCGGCCGGCAGGCCCACGGCCGCGGCCTCGTTGAGCGGCGCCGCGATCTCGACATGTGCGAAGCGGCGGCAGCTGTAGTGCGCGTCTGCCGGGCAGTGCTCGAAGCCGTCACCCGCGGTGGGCAGCACGTAGTCATCCATCATGGCGATCACCAGGTGGCTGATGTCCGCACCGGCCACGCGCCGGGCCAGGGCCTGGTACGTGGAGCGTGGGCTGCGTCCACCGGGGCAGCCCAGGACGTACTGCCGCCCAGTCGCCCGGGCCCCATCGATGCCGGCCACGATCTCGTCGGCCAGGGCCGCTCCCAGGGTGGCATCGTCGGGGAATACGCGGACCTCGGTCACGATCGATCCTCCACCGTTACGCCAAGGCGGGCCAGGGCATCCTCGACCCAGCGACGGTTCTGTGCCTGCTCGACCGTCACCGGTTCGATGTGGTCCCGGTCCAGCGGCAGCCGATCCTGCTCGATGACGAGCCAGCCGTCGTAGCCGATCGCCAGGAGTGCCTTCAGGAACTCATCGTGGTCGATGTCGCCGGCGCCGAGGGGCGTGGCCACATCGCCCCACCACTCGTCGAAATCGGTTCGGCCCTCAGCCTTGGCTCGGTCCAGGACGGCCCGCCGGACGTCCTTGAGATGGATGTGGTTGATGCGATCGCCGAAGCGGGCGACGGACTCCACCGGATCGGCACCGGCCAGCCAGAAGTGGCCCGTGTCCAGCGTGAGGCTCACGTCGGTCGACTCGAGCAGTCGTTCCACCTCCCACGGGGACTCGACGCATGTGCTGATGTGTGGGTGGAACGAGGTCGGTACGCCGGCGGCGTCGGCCAGCTCCAGGGCGCGACCCATGCCTTGCGTCAGTCGCGCCCAGCCGGCCGCATCGAGCGCGAGTCGACGGTCATCGGGGTCCCGCGCCGGGTTCAGCAGGAGCTCAGGCGAGCCTTCGTCGGCGAGGATGGCCAGACCAGGGGAGGAGCCGGCCCGCACGAGCTCAGCGAGGGTGTGCTCCATGTTGGTCAGGTCGTGTTCGACGGTGGCATCGTCGGCGTTGAAGTGCACGGGGACGTACGCGCCCACCGCGGTCAGGTCACGCTCGGAGAAGGCATCAGCCGTCTCCCAGGTGGTGCCGAAGAACCCTGGCGGGCCCAACTCGATCCCGGCATAACCGGCGTCTACGGCGGCATCGAGCAAGGCATGCGGCGAGACCGCCAACTCGTCGACGGCGCCATAGACGCCGAAGCTGACCGGTGCCGTGCCGATGCCGCGGATGCTCACGCGAGATCTCCGGCTTCGCCGCCGAGCTGCAGGCCGAGCTGTCCCGCGAGCTGCACTGTCAGGGCCTGGAGCGATGCCGTGTCCGCCTTGGCCGCGGCCGCGCCGGTCGGGTTGGGCCCGCCAGCGGTGATGGCCGCATGGAACACGCGTAGCTCCTCGAGGAAGCCGGAGTCCCGCCACTGGCGACCGTCCTCGATGACACGACCGACGCCGTCCGGGCCACGCATGTGCAGGCGTGCGGGCACGTTCGGTCCGTACGGCTGCGGCATGTCCAGGTGGATGGCACCACGCGTGCCCACGACGCTGATCGTCTCCTCGTAGCGCGGGTAGTCGGGCACCCACAGCCACTGCAGGCGCAGTGCAGCCCCACCTGCGAGCTGGGCCGTGGCGGCGAGGGAAGGTGGATCGGCGTTGCCGTCGGTGGGATCGAAGGGCCAGGCGTGGACGTGCTCCCAGCGAGCGGGCGCCTCGAAGCCCAGCGCCCGCAGCGCCGAGAGCTCGTGGATGACCGAACCCAGCAGGACCCAGCGATAGAGATGGTCGATACCGATGGGCACATCTCCGAGTGCCTCCACGCCGAGGCGCTCCTCCGCGGCTTCAGCCGCACGCATCACGCCCATGTCCACGTCCGGGGCCGGCCGCACGTCCAGGTTCGCGATCTGATTCTCGTGCGTCGGGTGCCGGACTTCCACGCTCACCAGCTGGATGTCGCCGATCTCTTCGATGGCCGCACGCGCTGACGGCATGGCCGGGTCGTAGGCCTTCATGTATGCCACCTGCAGCACGAGGTCCCGCTCAGCGGCGATACCTCCCAGCCGGTCCGCTTCAGCCTGGGTCACGCAGAAAGGCTTCTCGCTCAGGACATGCTTGCCCCCGGTCAGCGCCGCCTCGGCCAGCTGCGCGTGCGCGCCCGGCGTCAGGAGCAGGACGGCGTCGAGCTCGGGATCGGAACAGAGGTCGGCCGCATCGACCGAGCGGCGGGGCGTGCCAGGCAGGCTGGCAGCGACGGTCTCCATCAGCGACGCAGACAGGTCGCTGACGTGCGTGACGGCGAACGAGTCACCCAACCTCATGAGGTTGGGTAGGTGCACGATCTGGCCGATCAGCCCCAGGCCGACCACGCCGATGCGCACGCGTGCGCTCCCAGACAGCCGGTACTCCTCCGTATCGGGTCGCCCGGCCTCCTGTGTCTCCGGGCGTCGAGACCTGCGCAAGATACCATAGAATACTGTATACAGAAGGCAGAATACCGAATGCGGAAGGTAGGTCGGACTTGACTGAGCAGCGTGGCCGTACGCCCCGCATCGCGTACTCGGAGCCGGCGCTCATCCGCGCCGGATCGGCGACACCGTATCGATGGGGAGACGCGGCGTCCGGGTTCGTCGAGGACGAGGTCCTCATCTCGTCGACGAAGCTCCACTCGATCATCTTCACCATGCCTCCCGGTGGCAATTTCATCCACTCGCGAGAGAACCCCACCATCTTCCGCGCCGACATCGTCTACGTCGTGCTTTCCGGACGGTTGCTGCTGGCGGATCCGGAGCATGGCCAGCTGACGCAGGCGAACGCCGGTGACGCACTCTTCTTCCGTCGGGACACCTGGCACGACGGCTTCAATCGGGGCGCCGAGCCGGTGCGGGTGCTGGAGCTGTTCTCGCCGACCCCGGCGGTCGGTGCCTCATCCGCGTACGCCAAGGCCCAGCCGTTCCTGGAGCACGCTCGCTACGGGCACGATGAGGCCATCGGCCATTGGCCGGAATCGGCACCGGTCGTGGAGCGCGCCCGCAGCATCCACCTCGTGACCGAG
>CAYZDQ010000351.1:0-3522 GCA_964476955.1 uncultured Anaerolineaceae bacterium | reverse complement strand
ACGAAGAGCTCGTCCCGGAACAGCCGATGGTCCCCGGGCAGGTTGCCCACGACCGTGGGCTCGACATAGAAGCCCCGCGCAAGACCGCCATCCTGAGGGTTCTCGCCTCCGGTGTAGACCGTACCGTCGGCGCGGGCTTCGGCCACGGCCTCGTTGAAGCGGTCGACCGCGCGCTGGTCGGTGACTGGTCCAAGGAAGGTGTCACGCTCGAGGGGATCGCCCAGGCTCAGCGCCTCGGTCTGCTCGACCAGCTTCTGCACCAGCTCGTCGTGGACCTCGCGCTCCACGTAGACACGGCTGTTGGCCGAGCACTTCTGCCCACCGAAGCCGAACGCGGCGCGCATGATGCCCTCGGCCGCCTTGTCCAGGTCCGCGCTCCTCATGACGATGGCCGGGTTCTTGCCGCCCATCTCGATGATGCAGGGGCGCGGATAGGACTTGGTGAAGTTCCGCTGCAGGCCCATGCCTACCTCGTAGGAGCCGGTGAACACGATGCCGTCGATGGCCTCGCTGTTGGCCAGCTCATCACCGACCGTGCCGCCGGGGCCCATGACCAGGTTGCAGACGCCGTCGGGCACTCCTGCATCGCGCAGGGCCTCCATCAGCACCACGCCACTCATGGCGCCAGTGCTGGCCGGCTTGAAGACTGCGGTGTTGCCCGCGACGAGGGCGCCACCGACGGGTCCGGCGGCCAGCGCCAGCGGGAAGTTGAAGGGGGCGATGACGCCGAAGACACCGTGTGGCTTGAGGACCGAACGCGTGTGCGTAGCCGGATCGCCGAGGTTGTCCATGGGCTTCCGGTAGAACCCGTTCTCGACTGCGATGTCGGCGTAGTAGCGGATGAGATCCGCGCTCTCCTCGACCTCGCCGATGGCCTCGAGGCGGTTCTTGCCGACCTCGATGGCCATGAGCGCCGCGTACTCCATGACGCGCTCGCTGATGAGGTCGCCGGCACGAGTCATGAGCTCGACGCGCTTCTCCCAGCCAAGCGCGTTCCAGGCCGGCTGTGCGGCGCGAGCCGCGACGATGGCGTCCTGCACGTCTGCACGAGTGCCCTTGGCGAAACGGCCGACCACGATCTCCTGGTCGATGGGGGAGCGCAGCTCGAACTCGCCGTCGCCGGCACGCTTCACGCCGCCGATGACGTTGAGGTGGCTCTGGCCCAGCCGTGCGCGTGCCGCGACCACTGCCTCCTCGAAGGCCGCGTGCATCTCCTCGTTGTCCGCGCGCAGGGTGGCGTAGGTGATCTTGGTGCGCGGTGCGTCGCTCATGTCGTTCCGTCTACCTCGTGGCGTCGGTCTGCTGACCGTCTCGTGACCCCGTTGCGGGCGCGCCCGGGGCGCGTCAGTGACCCGAGTCTACTCTCGCCCGCGGTCGCGGAATCAGGACGGCCGCCCCGTCTCCGGAGCGGCCGTGTGTGCGTCCTGTGGTGTCGTCCCGATCAGGCCGTCTCGGCTTCCTCGGAGGTACGTGCCTGCACGGTGCGGAAGCAGTCGGAGCAGTAGACGGGCTTGTCCATGCGTGGCTTGAAGGGCACTTGCGCGGCGTTGCCGCACTCGGAGCAGATGACCGCGAAGTACTCGCGGGGAGCACGGTACTCACCACGTTCGTAGCCGCGCGGGCCACCGATGTCACGCGTCTCGTGGCCACCCGAGTCGCGCATGGCGCGACGTGCGGCCCGGCAGCTGGGGCAGCGCTTGGGATCGGATACGAACCCCTTCTCTGCATAGAACTCCTGGTCGGCTGCGGAGTGGACGAATTCCACGCTGCAATCGACACATGTGAGGGTTCGATCCGTGTACGACACCTAGTGACCTCCTGGGGGCGCGATAGCTTGCACTCTGGTCCGGCAGCGCCGCATCGGGCAGGCTGAAACAGGAGGGCGTAGGCGTCTGGAGTGCCGGGCGCCGTATGTCCCAGTTCTGTCCCGAGGTCCCGTTCTGGTGGGGCGCACCGGAATGCTCGGGGAGGTTACACCGCAGCCGCAGAACCGGCAACGGTGGCCACTTTCACGCTTGCTGTGGCGCGTCCTGGCTGCCCTCGGGGTGCGCCGCGAGTACCGACGGCCATGGGGACCGTGGTAGCGGCGTCTCGGCTCGGGCCCGGTGGCACAATGTGAACGTCGTCGCGAGTGTCGTCATGCCTGCCGAGCCGCGACCAGAGCAAAGAGGACCTGGTCCACGCCTATGCCGTTGCTGCTCCACCTGGCCGACGTCCACCTCGGCGCGCGCCATGCCGATATGGGTGCCGCCGCCGTCAAACAGCGAGAACGTCAGTCGGCCGCCTTCCGACGGGCGCTCGCCGAAGGCCTGCGCACGGGCGTCGACGTGGTGCTCATCTGCGGCGATCTCTTCGACTCCAACGCGCAGCCCAGACGCTCGGTCGAGCAGGCGGTGGCAGACCTCAGGCGCCTGACCGAACGCGGCATTCGCGTGGTCATCATCCCCGGTACCCACGATGTCTACGACAGCCGCTCGATCTACCGCGCGTTCGACCTCCAGGAGCTGGCCGGTCTGCCGTCCGGCAGCGACCTCCTGACCGTGCTCACACCGGAGCGACCAGAGCTGTTGCTCAAGGACCTCGACCTCATCATCTATGGCCGCGTCTTCGCCACCAAGCGTGCCCCGCACAGCCCGCTGGAAGACTTCGACGTGCGCAACGATGACCGCGCCGCCTGGAAGGTGGCCATGATCCATGGCTCCCGCAAGGTGCCTGGCATGGTCGATGATGACGACGTCATCTTCACCGATGCGGAGATCGCTGCGGCTGGTGTCGACTACCTCGCGCTCGGCCACTGGCACTCGTTCTCCAGCGGGCGTGCCGGTGGCACCACCTGGGCCTACCCCGGAGCACCCGAGCCGGTGGCGGTGGACCAGGATGGAGCCGGCAACGTCTGCCTCGTCCGTCTCGAGGATGGCCCTGCCGGCGCGCGCAACGTTAAGGTCGAGAAGCTGGCCGTCGGCCGCACGGTCTTCCGCAGCGAGCGGATCGACGCGGCCGACATCGTCAGCGCGCCCCAGCTGGTGGAGCGCTTGCGCGAGCTGGCCGACCCCGACGCGGTCCTGCAGGTCTCCATCGAAGGCATCGCGCCCGACACCCTCGAGATCGACCCCGACGAGATCGAGCGGGAGCTGGCGGGATCGTTCCTGCACGTGCGCGTACGCGATCGTTCCGCCACCGAGCTGGCAGACGGTCCGGGCCTGCCGGAGGACACCGTGGCCGGCAAGTTCGCGCTCGATCTGAACTCGCGCATCGCTGCTGCCGAGGCGGTCGGCGATGATGCCGCGGCGGAGCAGGCTCGGCAGATCCTGCGCCTCGGCCGCCGGCTGCTGCTCGACGATCCTGACCGCGTGACGTTGCCCTAGCCATGCGCATCAGCCGACTTCGACTCTCCGACTTCAAGACCCACGAGCAGCTCGAGCTCCAGCCCGCGCCTGGGCTGACCATCATCCCCGGGCCCAACGGGGCCGGCAAGTCGGGCATCCAGCAAGCCATCGAGCTGGTGCGCTTCCGCAACGCCGA
>CAYZDQ010000350.1:0-3526 GCA_964476955.1 uncultured Anaerolineaceae bacterium | reverse complement strand
GCCGCCGTCTCGGGCTCGACGCCGAAGGAGTAAGGCAGCCCTTCGGGGCTGCGCTCGAAGAGCGTGGCGTAGACGGTCGCCGCAGCGAGGTAGGCGCCTTCCCACGTGGCGTGGATGTGGTCGTCGTCGATGAGCTCGATATCGGGACGCTCGACTCGTGCCCGCTCGAAGGCCAGCGCGGCGGGTGCGACCGCGGCGTCGAGCTCGGCCGAGATCGTGCGATGTGCCTCGACCGTGTCCTCGACCGTGGACCAGTCGTCGTGGCCGTTGGGCCAGGTCATGAAGAACACGGTCTCCGCCCCTGATCGCTCGATGACGCCGTGGAGGAGCCGGGCGTGCTCGAGGAACCCGTCCACGGTGGGTGTCTCCCAACCCGGCAGGTAACCCTGGAGCACGACGGCGTCGTAGCCGCCCGTGCGAACGCGCTCGACCGCACCGTTGCCCCAGTGGTACTGGAGCGTGGCGCCACCCTGGGCCAGAGCAGCCGCGTCGAACGAACGCTCGCCGTCCTCGGCGGCCACGAAGTTCTCGACGAGCCAGTCGAGCCCGCCGTGCCGGGCCGTGTGGCTGTTGCCGATGAACAGCACGGATTCAGGTACGGGCTCGGTCGCCGCGGACTCAGCGGTCGCGGTTCCGAGCGCCGGAGCGGCGAGCACGATCGTGGCGAGTGTGATCGTGAGGCAGGCGCGTCGGGCGTTCACGGTGACCAATCGTGCATGCTCTGGCCGTAGGATCCCATTAGTACGAATGAGGCAGTCAGGAGCGGACAGTATGCGACTCGATCGAGTCGAGATCGAGGATTTCCGCGGCATCGACCGGCTCTCGGTCGACCTCGACGAGCTGACCACGATCATCAGCGAGCCCGAGGGCGGGAAGTCCTCGTTGCTGCGTGCGGTCGGGCGCGTGCTCGATCCGCGCCAGCCGGAGGTGCTGCCAGGGTTTCGGACGGCCGACTTCCACCGGCCCACCAGCGCGGAGGAATCGCGAGCGACCACCCTGTCGATCACGCTCGGGCTGCGAGCCTCCTCCGACGACGACCTTGGTGTGGAGTTGCCCGGCATCGAAGACGGTGGCGTGGCCATGCGCGTCATCGCCACGAGACGTGACGAGAAGGAGCCCGTCACGGGCGTGGACGTCATCGATCGTGCGGGCGTGCCCATCGAGGGGGTTGATGGCTCGGCGCTCCTGGCCCAGCTGCGCCGCCGGCACCCCGCAGTCATCGTGGGCGGCCCGCGGCCGTCGATCGGCGCCAACCCGCCCGATCATCGGGAGGGTGCCAGCCGGCTGCGCTCGTTGCTGCTCGGTGCCGCCGAGCCGCGAGCACCGCTGACCTGGGACCAGATCGTCGACGTGCGCGAGGACCTGCTACAGGCCGGGGGCCGGCTGGCCGATCACCTGGGACCGACCCCGGACCGCCCGCGGACGGTACGCGCGATGACCGATGTACCGCGCGCGCTCGTGACCGACCTCGGCTCTGCGCTCGAGGAGGACGCGGGCCATCAGCGCCGGGTGGCCGCGCTGTGGCTGATCGTGGCCATCCTCGATGCGGTTCCGGCGGAGGGCCTGGGCACCGAGGCCGAGCCGATCCTGCTCTTCGACGACATCGAGTCCAACCTCCATCCCACGTGGCTAGCCGCGATGTGCGCGGTCGCCTTCAACCTGCCGTTCCAGCAGGTGGTGGCGACCTACTCGCCGGAGGTGCTGGCCTGGGTGCCGCTGAGCTCGGTCCGCCGGCTCCTACGCCGCGAGGCCGGCATCGAGGCCCGGTCGGTCCAGGCCGGGCGTTACTCGGTGGACGAGCTGCGCCGCCTCAGCTTCCACGTCCGGCTGAACCGCGGGGGCTCGTTCTTCGCCCGCTGCTGGGTCCTGGTCGAAGGCGAGACCGAGGCCTGGCTGGTGCCGGAGCTCTCGTTGCTCGCGGGCGTCGAGCTGCCGGTCGAGGGCATCCGCGTCATCGAGTTCGCCCAGTGCGGGATCGCACCGCTGCTCAAGGTGGCCGACGATCTGGGCATCGGCTGGCTGCTGCTGGCCGACGGTGACCAGGCCGGCAAGCGCTATGCGGCTAGCGCACGGGCGCACCTCGAATCGGAGGAGGGTGGGGGAGAGGTGGTGGTGCTTCCGGCCAAGGACATCGAGCACTACCTCTTCGCCAACGGCTACGCGGACGTCATCAAGCGTGCCGCGCGGGGCGGTGGCACGCGCTCGTCGAGCAAGCTCATCAAGGCCGCCGTGGAGAAGGCCTCGAAGCCCGGGCTGGCGCTGCTCATCCTGGCCGAGGCCGATGAACGCGGCCCTGACGGTGTGCCGTCGGTCCTGCGCGAGCTGGCGCAGACGGCCCAGCGGCTGGCTCGGGGCTAGTCCGCGTACTCGCTCCGCATCTCGGCGAGCGCTGCACCGATGGCCGCCAGCGACGTCGTGTCCACGGGTCGGGCGGCGTAGGCTGCGCTCGGCTCGGAGATGACGTGCTGATCATCCGCTCCCGGGCGTGCCAGGCCCATCGAGCGGGCGGCTCGTTCGAGCTTCCGGTCGAGCGTCAGCAGCGGAGCGTCCTCGGATTCTGCGACTGCGAAGTAGGCCGCGTCGTACATCGATAGCCCGTGCAGACGAGCAAGCGTCAGAGCACGAAGCTGAAGCGGACGACCGAGGTGGACTGGTTCGATCCCGAGCGTCTCTGCTCGAAGCATCGCCTCGAGTGCGAACTCATCGGACATCACACGCGTGCGGACCAGGCACTCGCCGATCTCCAGCCACAGGAGTGATGGGGCGATCAGTTCGATCAGGCCTCCCTTGACTTCCGCGATCGTTTCGTCCACCCAGCCCGGCCTGCGCTCGTTGAGTAGGTGGGCAAGCACGACCGAGGCGTCGATGGTCGACCGTGCCATCAGTGGCTCTCTCTGTCCGCGCGGAGCCACTCGACCACGTCGATCTCTTCGTAGTCAGTGGGCAGCATGGCCCGGTACCGGCGGCGCCAGTCGTCGAGAGCCTCCCAAGCGGCGCGGCGCTGTTCGCGGATCCTCTCGGGATCGTCCTCGAGACGTTCGGCATCCTCGACCGAGACCAGCACGGCCAGCGGCTTGTGGTCGCGTTCGATGAGGAAACGCTCCCCGGCAGTGGCCGGGTCGCGAAGGCTGGGCCATCGATCCCAGGCTTTGACGAAAGCATCGTGGACGGCGTCCTGCGCCGTCGGAGGATCGGCCAGCACCGCGTTGGCCAGCTTGTAGGCCAGGTGGATGTGCTGCTCTGCCAGCGCCTGGAAGGCGGCTACACGAACCGCTTCCGGTTTCGACTCGGTCGATCTGTGCGCGGCAACGATCCTTCGCATGTGCCCCCTCGTCCACATGGTCCGGGTCCCCGTCAAGGTCTGCTGTCTGCTGCCCACATCTACATGACGGCTCAGCCTGAGGGATGGTTCGGTCGATCTCACGCGGTGGTGCAGGCAATCACGTTCCGCGCCGACCGATCGATGGCTCGCTAGGAGCCTGTGCCGGTAATCGCCGACGCGCAGGCAGTTGACGGGGCCGCGTCG
>CAYZDQ010000349.1:302-3530 GCA_964476955.1 uncultured Anaerolineaceae bacterium | reverse complement strand
GTCGCTGCCGTGGTCGCCCGTGGTGCCGATGAGCGCGAAGTGCACATGCGCATCGGTCAGGCCCGGCAACAGCGAGGCCCCGCTGCCATCGATGACAGCCACGCCCGAGCCCAGCTCACCGACCGAACCGACAGCGCCGATGCGCCCGTCCTCGACGAGGACATCGCCGCGGCCCTCGGGCTCGCGCCCGGTGGCGTCGATGATGGAGACATCGCGGATGACGATGCGGTTCGGCGGGTCGGCGGTCATGGCTTTCCTCTGGTCACGATGACTGCGGATCGTCGGCGGTCAGTCGACGTGGAAGACCTCCTCGAGCTCGAGCCACCAGTCGCCTTCGGCGCGATCCTCGAGCGGCCGCTGCATGGGCATCATCCACTCCCACCAGCGCTGGGTCTCGGGGTCGGCGGCCATCCTGGCCATATCGGCCGCGAAGTCGTCGCCGATGTACTCGAAGTAGGCGAAGAGCTGGCCGGCATGGTGATAGATCGAGTAGTTGCGGATGTTGCACTCGTGGATCATCGCGAGCACGCCCGGCCAGACGGCCGCGTGGGCCTTGGTGTACTCCTCGAAGCGCTCCGGATCGAGGCCGATGAGCTGTCCGTGTCGCTGCACTTGTACTCCTCCCCTGTTCATCTTCTGCGTTCCTCGTCGGCGGGCCTAGCGGCCCAGGCGTAGCAGCCGTTTCCTCACGCGCCGTAGCGCGGCCTCGTCGGCACAGGCCACGAAGAGCGTGTCGTCACCGGCGATCGTGCCCAGCACGTCCGTCCAGTGTGCCCGGTCGAGCGCGGCGGCGATGGCGTGGGCCGTTCCGGGCATGGCGCGGATGACCAGCATCGAGCCGGACTCACGCACGTCGATGGGCAGGTCGCTCAGCAGCTGGCGCAGGCGCTGTTCGCCGCCGAGCTCGACCGCAGCCTGCGCCGAGGGCAGCGCATAGACCATCGCGCCGTCAACGCGGACCTTGACCAGGCCCATCTCGGTGATGTCGCGGCTGACGGTGGCCTGGGTCACCCCGAAGCCCTTGTCCTTGAGCGCGGCCACCAGCTCGCGTTGCGTGCGCAGCCGGCGGTCGCGCACGACGTCGGCGATGGCCTGCTGGCGAGCGCGCTTGAGCATCTCGGTCGTGCCGTTACGGGGCATGGCTAGGCGTTCACCGCGAGCAGCAGCAGGAAGACCGCCGCGGCCACGAGGCGATAGGCGACGAAGATGCCGGTGCTGTGGTCCTTGAGGTAGCGCAACATGAACCGGATGGCCAGCCAGCCGGACACCGCGGCTGCGATGACGCCTGCCGCCAGCACCACCAGGTCCACGTCGCCGGCCTCTCCGGTGACCACGGTGCGGGCCTTCCAGATCCCGGCCCCGGCGATGATGGGGATGCCCATGAGGAAGGCGAACCGGGCCGAGGAATCACGCTTGAGGCCGCGCGCCAGACCGGCCGCGATGGTGATGCCGGAGCGACTGATGCCGGGAAGGAGCGCGAACATCTGGGCGATGCCGATCACGGCCGCGTCGGCATACTCGCTCTGCTGCAGGTCGCGCGTGCGGTCGCCGATGCGCTCGGCGATCCAGAGGGCCGCGGCTCCGACCACGAGGATGAACGGGATGACGATGGCCGCGTCGTAGAAGAACCCGTCGATATGGTCCTCGAAGAGCAATCCGAAGAGGGCAGCCGGGATGACCGTCAGCAGCAGCACCAGCGAGAGCTTGCGATCGGGATCCTCGCCGAAGGAGCGCTCGCGCAGCAGGGCCAGGAGGGCTCGCAACAGGATCAGGACATCGCGCCAGAAGAAGGCCAGCAGCGCGGCCAGCGTGCCCATGTGAAGCATGACCACGAAGACCGGGCTGTTGATAAGCTCGTCGTCCCAGCCCAGCACTCGCGGCAGCACGATGAGGTGCGCCGACGACGAGACCGGCAGGAACTCGGTCAGCCCCTGGACGATCCCGATGATGATGGCTTGGACGATCTCTTCCAATCACTCCCTCCAGGCGGCCTGCGCCGCCGCCAGAGGGTACCCGCAGAGTCGAACGACCGCCGGTGAGGGCCTCGGCGGTCGCGTCGTCGGCCTGGGCGGCGCTACTCGACGATCCAGGCGTCGATGGCACGCTCGTAGTCGAGCAGCTCGGCCACGTCGAACCAAAGCGCCAGCTCGGCCGCAGCATTCTCAGGGCTGTCCGAGGCGTGGACGATGTTCATGCCGGTCTCGAGGGCGAGGTCGCCACGGATGGAGCCGGGCGCAGCCTCGTTCGGGCGCGTGGCGCCGTTGATGGCACGGCAGACCTCGATGGCCTTGGGGCCTTCCACGACCATAGCCACGAGCGGACCGCTGGTGATGAAGGCGATGAGCCCGGCGAAGAACGGCTTGTCCGAGTGGACCGCATAGTGGCGCTCGGCGAGGCTGCGATCGGCCTGCATCAGCTTGAGACCGGCGATGCGCAGGCCGCGTGACTCATAGCGGTCGACGACGCGGCCGATGAGGCCACGCTGGACGCCGTCAGGCTTGATCAGGATGAGGGTTCGCTCGCTCACGTGGGCTCCTTCGATGACGGCCCCTCACTCAGGGCCTGATGGGCTGTTTGGTAGGCCGCTGCCGCCTCGGTATCGCGACCGAGGACGCGGTAGGAGTCGCCTCTGACGAGGTGGATGGCCGGGAGATCGCGGCTGACTGCGGGGGCAGCGCCGGCGGCCCGGTCAGCCGCCGAAAGGATGATAGGGGCCAGCGCAGGATCCAGCCGAAGCAGCACTCCCAGGCGTCCGGCCGCGCCTGCCAGATCGCCCTGCGCGAGGGCGCGATCGACGGTCTCCAACTCCTCCCCGGCGAGGCGACCGCTCATCGCCAGCGCGGTGGTGCTGGCCGCACCACCGCGCTGAGCCACTCCCCCACGCCCAACGGGCAGCGGGACGGCCGGCAGTGCCGCCGGCGGCGCTAGCGGGGCCAGCTGCCAGGTCTTGGCGGTAGGGGCTGCGACCTCGCTGCCGCCCACGAGCAGGCCCCAGTGGCCCGGGCCGGCGGCGTCCATGGTCATCCAGCCTTCGTCGGTCGCCGACCACACCCCGCTGCGGGGCTCGAGGGCGAAGAGCACGTCCACCGCGCCACCCACGCGCTCGGCGATGGCGGCCGCCAGCGGGCCCGCTTCGTCGCTCTGGCCGCCCCGGGCCAGATCCTCCGCGATGATGAGCGCCGCGATGGGTTCATCCCCGCCCGAAGCCTGATGTGCACGCGCAGCATC
>CAYZDQ010000349.1:0-292 GCA_964476955.1 uncultured Anaerolineaceae bacterium | reverse complement strand
CGCTGCGCCAGCGCACCTCGCCCAGATCGGCCATGGCATCACGGTCGAGGGTGCCGGCGCCGGCCATGCCCTCCAGCGTGGCGCGTGCCAGCGTCAGCAGGCCGCCGCGCAGGTGCACGCGCGCGAGCCGCGCTTCGGCCGTCCGCGCGGACGCAGCGGCCTGGTCGTCCGTGGGACCGGGTGGTGGCGCATCGGTGGTAGCCACAGGCACGCTGATCGGCACCGAGCCACCCACACGGGGACGTGCGGCGGGCGCCAGCGGCGCAGTGGGCGTCGGTGCTGGGGGCGGCGC
>CAYZDQ010000348.1:2038-3530 GCA_964476955.1 uncultured Anaerolineaceae bacterium | reverse complement strand
TCTGCACGTTCACGCGCGACAGGACCGCGTCCCCCAGCTGACCCACCAGGGAGAGCGAGCGACCGCGCACGCGGCCACCCATGAGCAGCACCGCGATGTCCGGCCGAGCGGCCAGCTCGGTGGCGATGCGGATGCTGTTGGTCACGATGGTCAGGCTCTGGCCGGGCCTGCGCTTCATCAGCTCTCGCGCGAGGTACAGCCCGGTCGTGCTGGCGTCGATGAGGATCGATTCGCCGTCGGCCACGTGGGTCGCGGCCAGCTCGCCGATGGTCGCCTTCTCCGGGCGCTGCATGCGGTCGCGCACGTCATAGGCCAGGTCCTGGCCGCGGACCCGCGGCGCGATGGCGCCACCGTGCGTGCGGATGATCCGGCCCGTGTCCGCGAGCAGGTCGAGATCCTTGCGGATGGTGACCGAGGACACGCCGAACTCGTCCGCCAGCTCGGTCACCCGCGCCCGACCGTGCTCTTCCACGAAGCGGGCGATCTCCGCCTGGCGCTCGTCGGCGAAGGCGGCGGTGGCCTCGAGGCCGTCGGTGGAGCTCATGCCTGTGTGTCTCCCGCGGCCTCCAGCAGGGCCTGCTCGGCGGCCTTGGTCCAGCGGCCCTCGTCGAGGGCAGCGGCCACGGTCGGCAGGCGCTCGGGCAGCTCCGCGAGCGTGACCAGGCCGAGCTGCGTGAGCTGCGGATAGATCACGATCTTGCCGCCGGACGTACGGGCCTTGACGGCCTCGAGTGCGTCGGCCACGCCCTGCATGCCGCTGATGGCATAGACGCTGATGTTCGTGTCCAGCGCGCCTTCTTCGAGGCGGGCCAGCACGGCCTTCATGTCGCTGATCATCGAGCCGCTGGTGCCGAGGATGTAGATGTGGCGCTCGAGCATCTGGTCGAGGTCGAGCGGGGCGGTAGTGCCGACGGCGAAGCCGGCGAAGAAGTCGATGATGGCGCCCTCGCCGGCGAGATCGACGGTGCCCGCCGCGAGGGGCGGGACCGGGACCATGCAGCCGATGCGGGTGAATCCACCCTCGACCTCGCGATCCTTGCTGTCGACCGCCTCGAAGGCGAGGCCACGGGCCTCGGCCAGCGGTGCGGCCACCGAAGCGAGATGCGCCAGGCGATCGGGGTCGATATCGACCGCGGTCACGGCCACGCCCTCGGTGCCCGAGGCCAGCGCGCGGATCACGTGCATGAAGCCCATGGGACCGGCCGCGCCGATGACACCGACCTTCTCCCCGGGCCGAAGCTCGCCGGTGGCCGGTACCCAGGCGTAGCCCTCGGTGGCGGACGTGCCGGTGGTGCCCACCCAGCGGGTGAGGTCGTAGTGCACGCGGCCGACGTCGACGTTGACCGGACGACCCAGCCGCTCGCCGCCGAGCACGAAGGCGAAATGGTCGGCGATCCAGTAGTAATGGTCCACGCCCAGCCGTTCGGCCAGGTCGAAGTTGAAGTAGGCGATGTCGCAGCCGATCCCGCGGCGTGCCAGGCCGGCCTTCAGC
>CAYZDQ010000348.1:0-2028 GCA_964476955.1 uncultured Anaerolineaceae bacterium | reverse complement strand
GTCGATGACACCCTTGAGCGCGAGCAGCGCCTGCAGCGCCTCCACGCGGGCAGGGTCGGCGCCGAAGTAGAGGATGTCGTCGAAGGTGCCGGCGTCGAGCTCGTCGATGGAGCCGGCAACGGTGGCACCGGTCGACTCGAGCGCTGCTCGCTGAGCATCAGCCACGATTGCCACGATCTCGGCCGGTGTGGACGCGGCGACCAGCTCGGCGAGGCCCTCGATGGCGTGGCCCGGATCGGCCACCACCAGGGTCCGACCGCCGGCCCTGAGCGTGTTCCGCTCCTCGGTGGCGTAGGCGCGCTCGACGCAGGCCCACGGCTCGAGCAGGCCGACCGCGGACGCGCTGGGCTCGTCGCTCACGGGGATGAGGAAGCGCTCCTGCGTGTCGGGGTCGATGATCACGCGCTCGTCCATGAGCACGTACTGCTGCAGGGCGCCCTCGAAGTTGTAGCCGAAGGAGGCATTGGAGGCGGCCGTGAGCATGTGCCGGTAGTCGGTCTGGACCAGGGCTCGGTCGCCGACCACATGTCGCTTGACCTCGGAACCGACCGCGACCACGCGCGCACAGGCCTCGTGGCCGGGCACGGTAGGAGCCTCGCCCGGTCGGTAGCTGGCGATGCCTGCCAGCTCGTCCTCGGAGAGGAAGGTCAGGACCTCGCTCTTGCGCGGGTGGCTGGTGAACGCGTGCATCAGCTTGGTGTCGCTGAAGCAGATGCCCGTGGCCTCGATCTTGCACAGGACCTGGGTCGGCCCCAGCTCCGGCACCGGCTTGACGCTGTTCAGCTCGATCGTGTCGGCCGCCACCAGCTGGGCCGCGTACTGGACCTGGGGGATATCGCTCATGACAGCATCACCTGACCTCCGGTGACCGGCAGCGCCTGCCCGGTCTCGTACTGCTGGGAGACGAGGTAGAGGATGGCCTCGACCACGTCATCGGGGGTACAGCCGCGGCCCATGGGGACCTTGGCCTCATAGGCGGCGCGGACCTCGTCGATGGTCGTGGCACCGGGGATCTTGCCTTCGCGCAGGTACTGCACGAAGAGGCCGTCCTCCGGATCGGACCAGAGCGGGCCTTCGTAGAAGTTGCCGGGGCAGACGGCGTTGACCTTGATGCCGTCCTCCACCAGCTCGAGCGCGAACGACTGGGTCAGGCCGACCCCGCCGAACTTGGAGCCGGCGTAGGCGAAGTTGCGCTTGGAGCCGACCAGCCCGGACTTGGAGTTGATCTCCACGATGTCGCCCCGGTAGTCGGGGCGAGCGGCATGCTGGGCCGCCAGGACCGGGGCCACGGCGCGCACGCCAAGGAAGTAGCCGCGGTAGTTGACCGAGGTCACGAAGTCGAAGTCCGCGACCGGCTGCTCGGTGACGCCTCCGGCGCGCAGGACGCCGGCGTTGCTGACGAAGAGGTCGAGCCCGCCGAAGCGTTCTACCACGGCCGCCACGGCCGCCTTGGCCGACTCCTCGTCGGTTACGTTCATGGCCACCGACCAGGCTCGACCCGTCCCGAGCTCGGCCTCGATGGCGGCGGCCTCCTGAGCCGCCTGCCCTGCTTGCAGGTCGGCCAGGATGACGGTGCCGCCCTCGCGCGCGAGCCCCTGGGCGATACCGAGGCCGAAGCCCTGGGCGGCACCCGTGATCAGCGCCACCGCTCCCGCGAAGCGTCCGGGTTCGCGGTCGAAGGCGGCCGCGTTCTTGCGATAGGCCTCCACCTCCCAGTGCTCGATGAAGCCGCGCTCGTCATCGCTGAGGGCGCGCACGCGACCCAGCCGATCGGCGCTCTCGTACACGCGCAGGCAGTCGAGGTAGACGTGGCGAGCGGTGTCGATCTCCTTCCACGTGTCGCCGGCGGTGAAGATGCCGAGGCCGGGCACGACCGTCACGATGGGCGTGGCGCCGTGCGCCTCGATGTTGGCCTCCAGCGCCGTCCGGAGCAGATCCGGCACATCCTCGGTGGCCACGTCGGCGGGCGGATCGAAGAGCAGCGGGAACGAGCCCGAGTAGACGATCTGGTCCGGTGTCATGGCGCCA
>CAYZDQ010000347.1:0-3531 GCA_964476955.1 uncultured Anaerolineaceae bacterium | reverse complement strand
CCGAGCTCGACCCACTCGCGCCGGTCGCCATCGACCGCGTACGGGAGCTGCTGCGCGGACTTGACCGGCGCCAGCGCCAGGCGGTCACCCACAAGGAGGGGCCGCTGCTGGTGCTGGCCGGTCCTGGCACCGGCAAGACGGAGGTCATCACACGACGTGTGGCCTGGCTCATCGCCAGCAAACGAGCCCGCCCCTCGGAGATCCTGGCCCTGACCTTCACGGAGCGGGCCGCGGACGAGATGCAGGCGCGGGTGGACCTGCTCGTGCCCTACGGCCAGACCGATACCGCGGTCCACACCTTCCACGCCTTCGGTGACTGGCTCCTGCGCGAACACGGCCATGAGATCGGCCGTCCGGATGACCCGCGGGTGATCGGGCGGTCCCAGGCGATGGTGCTGCTGCGGGACAACATCTTCGAGCTTGGGCTGGAGCGATACCTGCCGCTGGGCGATCCCACCAAGTTCGTGGGCGCGCTGGCGGACCTCTTCGGTCGCGCCAAGGAGGAGGGTGTCGCTCCGGACGAGCTCGCTGCCTACGCCCAGGAGCTCGACGCCGGCGCCCGGGCCGCGCTCGACGGGCTGGACGATGAGCCGGCACGGGAGGCGATCGCCGGCCTGCTCGATGAGGCCGCATCGAGCGCGGAGCTGGCCCGGGCATTCGCTGCCTATGAGCGGCTGCTCGCTGAGCGCTCGCTGGTCGATCACGGCGACCAGGTCGCGGGTGCGGTGCGCCTGCTGGAGGAGCGTCCGGCCATACGCATGGGTTTGCGCCGCCGCTTCCGCTACGTCGTGGTCGACGAGGCACAGGACGCCAACCCGCAACAGATGCGGCTCGTGCAGCGAACCGTGGGCCGGGATGGGAACGTGACCTTCGTGGGTGACGACGACCAGGCCATCTACTCCTTCCGTGGCGCGGTGGGCCAGGGCCTGGCCGATCTCGACGACCTCTTCGGCTCCGTACGCGATGTCGTGCTCCGTCGCAACTACCGCTCGCGGAAGCCGATCCTCGAAGCAGCTCGGCGCCTCATTCGAAACAACGATCCGGAGCGCCTGGAGTTGCAGCGTGGGCTGGACAAGACGCTCACGGCCGTGCGTCGCTCGCGCAGACCGGCCCTGGTCAGCCATGACGTCTACCGCACCGCCTCACACGAGGCGGACGAGGTCGCGGCGGACATCAAGCGACGCCTGGAGCAGGGGCTGGCGCCGGACTCGATGGCCGTCCTCGTGCGCACCAACGCGGACGCGGCGCCCGTCGTCGCGAGCCTCGACGTGCTGGGCATCCCGCATCGCTTCTCCGGAGCCTCCGGTCTGCTCAAGGCCCGAGAGGTACGTGACGTGCTCAGCCTCATGCGCACCATCGCCTCACCGGATGCATCGGAGGATCTCTACGCGGTGCTTACGGCGGCGCCGTACCGGTTGGGGGGAGAGGGCCTGACCGCCATCTGTGACATGGCCGCCCGTCGCCGGCGCGGCCTCTGGGCCGTGGTCACCGAGCTCGTGGCACAGCCGGGGTTGCTGCGAATGGGGCCAACGACTCGTACCGCCTTGGAGCGTGCCGTCGCGGACCTCCGCGCTTCCATCGAGGACAGCCACGAGCGGCCGGCTCCGATCGTGCTCTACGAACACCTCGGGCGGAGTGGATGGCTCAAGCTGCTGGTGGCCCAGGCGGAACGCGGGGATGATGCGCCCCTGCGGCGGGTCGCGCGCCTCTTCGAGATCGTGAGGGAACAGGCGGACCTGGTAGCGGATCCGCGCCTGGCCTCGGTCGTGCCGGCACTGAGCGCCCTGGTGGACGCCGGACATGACCCGGTCGGTCCGGACGAGGACGATGTCCATGGTGTCATCTCGGTGCTCACCGTGCACCAGGCCAAGGGGCTGGAGTTTCCCGTGGTCTACGTAGTGGGCGCAGCGGACGGCCGCTTCCCCGTGCGAGCGCGACGCGACGTCCTCGGCCTGCCAGCGACGCTGACCGGGCACGTGGGCGCGAATGACCCGGAGCGCCATCGAGCGGAGGAACGCCGGCTCTTCTACGTGGCCATGACTCGTGCCAGGGACGAGCTGCGCCTGAGCCATGCCGTGGCCGGCCGTGACGGTGGACGTGGGCGCCGTCCGTCGCCGTTCATCGCGGAAGCCCTCGGTCGGGAGGTGGATACCACCGTGCCCGAGGCGGAGCTGTCGCTGCTGGCGCCGCCGGAGGTGCCTTCTGTCGTGTCGCCGCCGGCGAGCGATCGAGCGGCAGAATCGCTGACGCTCAGCTTCACGCAGATCGATGACTACCTCGCGTGTCCGCTCAAGTACCGCCTGCGGCACATGGTCCGAGTGCCCACGCCGCCGCATCACGCGCTCGTGTTCGGAAACGCCCTGCACCAGGCAGTGGCGGCGGGAAACCTCCAGCGCCTGCGTGGTGCCGATGTCGACCGCCCACTCCTCGAAGAAACGCTCGATGCGCATTGGCGCAGCGAGGGCTTCCTTTCGCAGGAGCACGAGATCGCTCGGCTCGAGGCCGGTCGCGTGGCCCTCGATCGTTTCGCGGATCGAGCCGAGAACACGACCGACGGCATCGTGGCCGTGGAGCAGCCGTTCTCTGTGCAGCTCGGCGCCGACCGGGTACGGGGTCGCTATGACGCTGTACGCGAGACAGCGGATGGCGTGGTCATCACCGACTACAAGTCCGGTGACGTGCGCGACCCGGCTCGGGCTCGACAGCGAGCGCGGGATTCACTGCAGCTCCAGCTGTACGCCCTGGCCTGGGAGGCCGAGCATGGCGAACCCCCAGCCGCGGTCGAGCTCCACTTCCTCGAAGGTGACGTGGTGGGCCAGGTGACACCGTCAGCGCGCAAGCTCGAGGGCGCACGCCGCAAGGTGGAGCGAGCCGCGAGGGGCATCCGCACGGGCCACTTCAAGGCCACTCCTGGCTACCCCGCCTGTGAGTGGTGCCCATACCGGCGGATGTGTCCGGCTGCGTCATGAGCGACGGGGCTACACTGCGCCCGGTGTCAGCCAGGGAACGCACGATCACGATCATCCTCGTCGTGGCCGCGATCGCGGCCTGGTTCGTCGTCGCCTTCGTGCTGGCCTTCGTCTCACCCGAAGGGGACGCCGGTGCACAACTCTTCGGCGCGGCTGCCTTCGGCGCGGCCGTGACCCTCACCCTCTGGCCGTTGCTGTGGTCGGCCTCGAGGGCTGCGCATGGTGGCCTGGTCACGAGCGGCCGCCGTAGCTTCCTCGCCGGGGCAGCCGTCTCCATCTTCGTGGTGCTGCGCGCGATCGACGTCGTCAGTCCGGTCGTCATCATCTTCGTCATCGCCAGTGCGGTCATCATCGAGCTGGTCTTCAGCCTGCGTCGCTAGCAGGCGCATCCGGCGCGCCGAGGAGCGGCGGGCCACAATGTGATCGATGGAACCGGCCGCATGAGCAAATCCCGCCCTGACTACGCCGCCCTGAATGGCTGGGATGCCGCCTATCCCCGCTTCGAGGACCAGGACCGCCCGACGTACGTGGGCTCGACCACGTTCGCCAAGCGGCCGTTGGT
>CAYZDQ010000346.1:0-3534 GCA_964476955.1 uncultured Anaerolineaceae bacterium | reverse complement strand
GCTGGCGCCCGAGCCGACCCCGGATCCCTCCAGCTTCGACTACCAGGTCGAGGAGGTCGCCTTCCCCGGTGGCTCCGAAGGCGTGGAGCTGGCCGGGACCCTGACGCTCCCGAATGGACCCGGACCCCACCCGGTGGTCATCACCATGACCGGCTCCGGCCCCCAGGACCGCAACGAGTCGCTCAAGCCGATCACGCTGTTGGAGCCCTTCGCGGTCATCGCCGATGCTCTCACCAGTGCCGGCGTGGGCGTGTTGCGCTACGACGATCGGGGTGTGGGCGGCTCCACCGGCGACTACAACGCCGCCACCGTGCAGGAGCTGGCCGAGGACGCGCGCGCCGCCATCGACTTCCTCGAGACGCGCGCTGACGTGGATCCGCAGCGCATCGGCCTCTTCGGCCACAGCGAGGGCGGGCTCTATGCCGCCATGCTCGGTGCATCCGACCCGCGTGTGGCCTACATCGGCATGATGGCCCCCGCAGTCATCGACGGCATCAGCCTCATCGTCGAGCAGAACATGGCCCTGACCCGCTCATCTGGCAACCCTGAGGAGATGGTCGAGGCCTTCGGCGAGTACTCGGCCGAGGCCATGCCGCTGGCCCTCGAAGGTGACTTCGATGCCCTCGAGCAGGCGACGCGCGACCTCTACGGGCGGCTCTGGGATGAGCTCACGCCCGAGGACCGGGTGCTCGTCGGCGACCGCGAGACGTTCGTGCAGATGCAGATTGACCAGGTGTTGCCGGTCTACACCTCCGACTGGTATCGCTCGTTCCTGGGCTACGACCCCGCGGCCGACTGGGCGCAGGTCAGCGTGCCGGTGCTGGGCATCTTCGGAGGCAAGGACGTGCAGGTCATCGCCGAGTCCAACGAGGCAGCGCTGCGCGACACCCTGGCAGCCGCAGGCAACGAGGATGTCACGACGTTGACGATCCCCGATGCCAACCACCTCTTCCAGGAGGCGGTCACCGGCGCCTACGCCGAGTACGGCGAGCTCGCACCGGAGTTCATCGACGGCTTCGTGGACACCGTGGTCGACTGGACCGTCGAGCGAGCCGGCGTGGCCGAGTAGGTATGGCTGGGCCGAACGAGCGGCTCTCCGGTCGCACCGGAGAAGGCTGGCATCCTGAGCCCGAGTTGCTCGACATCCGTGATGAGGCCACGTCACGACCAGCACTCGAGCGGCTGGGGGAGGGGGCCTGGTCGGCTGCGCTCGACTACGTCTACGACCACGGCATGGAGCGGGCCATCGGTGAGCCGGCCGATTACGAGGAGCTGCGCGCGGTCTTCTTCGGTCCCTCCGGCGCGCCCGGTCCCGCGCCCACCGAGCCAGTCACGTCGGAGGGGCTGATCGAGGAGTTCCGTGAGCGCCTGGCCCCGCACCAGGCCAACGCCTGGCATCCCCGTGCCTACGCCTACTTCACGCCGATCCCGCTGTGGGCTTCGATCACCGGCGAGGTCTTCAGCCAGGTCGTGCACCAGGGCGTGGATGTCTGGCACTGCAGCCCCTCGGCCACGTTCGTGGAAGAGGAGGTGGTGCACTGGCTCTGCGACCTCGTGGGCTATCCCGAAGACTCGTTCGGCCTCTTCACCTCCGGTGGCGTGATGGCCAACATCATGTCGATGAACGTGGCCCGGGATGTCCACCTCCGACGTGTCCGTGACCTCGACGGTCCGCCGCGCGGCGTCGACCTCACCGCCGCCCGGGTCTACGTCAGCGACCAGGCGCACTTCTCCATCAAGCGCAGCCTGGACACGCTCGGGTTCCCCGAGGGCACGCTGGTGAAGATGCCTTCGGACGACCAGCTGAGCCTGCAAGCGGCGCCGGTGGCAGAGGCCATCGCACGCGACCGTGATGCCGGCCTGACGCCCTTCGCGATCGCTGCCACCGCCGGCACCACCAACACCGGCGCCGTGGATGTCCTGCCCGATCTCGCCGATCTGGCCGAGCGCGAGGGGTTGTGGCTCCACGTCGACGCCGCCTACGGTGGCGCGGCCAGGCTGTCCCAGCGGTTGGCTCCGACGATGGATGGATTGGAGCGGGCCGACTCGATCACCATCGATCCCCAGAAGTGGTTCTTCCAGGCCTATGACATCGGCGGCCTGCTCCTCCGCGACGGCTCGCTGCTCGAGCAGGTGTTCTCGTATCGGCCCGAGTACTACCGTGGCTCGGGCGATCCCACGCGGCCACCGGACGGACACTCCGACGAGCTCGACTTCTACCGTCTCAGCATCGAGGGCACCCGCCGCCAGCGGGCGCTGAAGATGTGGTTCAGCTGGAAGCACCTGGGCACGCCCGGGCTGGGCCGGCTGGTGGAGAAGACGGTCGACCTGGCGGAGGTGCTCAAGGCCAAGGTGCGCGCCGCCAACGATTTCGAGCTGGCCGAGGAGTCCAACCTCTCGGTCGTCTGCTTCCGCTACCTGCCTGGTGGCGACGGCGACGACGCGGGGGCGCAGGACGCGATCGATGTGCGCCAGGACGCGGTCCAGTCGGCCCTGCAGCTGTCCGGGAGCTCGTTCCTGACCACGACCCGCCTGCGCGGGCGCACCTGGTTGCGCGCGGGCATCCTCAACCACACCGCTACGGAGGCCGATCTGGACGTCCTCCTCGCCGACATCCGTGACCTCGCCGCCGTCCTCTAGGCTTCGGAGCTCTCCTGGCAGTCGCGGCAGATGCCGACGACGCTGAGGTGGCCCAGGTCCATGCGGAACCCGCGAGACCGCTCGAGGTCATCGGCCAATTCGGCCACGTCAGCAGCACCGATCTCCCAGGCCTGGTGGCAGACAGAGCAGTGCATATGCCCGTGCTCGCGCGCGGGCCGGACGTGGAACTCCTCGCGGCCGTCGAGGCCGTGGGCGTGGCGGATGAGGCCGATGTCCTCCAGCACGTCGAGCGTGCGATACACCGTCGAGGGTGTGACTTCCGGGTCCTGCTCGCGGCAGCGTTCGACGAGCTCAGCGCCGGTGATGTGGCCGTCGGTGTTCGCGAGCACCTCAACCAGCAGACGTCGCTGCGGGGTCCAACGCAGCCCCCGTTCGTGGAGGCGTTCGCGGACCTCGTCCCAGGTCACCTCCGGCGCGCGTGCATGGGTCTTGGTCGGCATTTGGTGAAGCATAGTCCATTCGGCCCCTCAGAACCCTATCGCAAGGCCTTGCAATAACGACTCATCGCGAATAGCATGGATGGTGATGTTACTCGCGACGATTTCCTCACACGTCCTCGACGCTCCGACCTGGTTCGACCTCCACGCTCCGGACGGCTTCTTCTCCGTGCCCGTGGCATTGGCCATGTGGGCGGTCGCGATCATCGTCATCGCCATCTCCGTGCGGCGCGTGGGCCGGTCGTTTGATGAGCGCGCCATCCCGCTCATGGGCGTGACGGCCGCCTTCATCTTCGCGGCACAGATGATCAACTTCCCGGTCGTGGGCGGTACCAGCGGCCACTTGCTGGGGGCGGTGCTGGCTGCTGTCCTCCTCGGCCCCTGGGCCGGCACACTGGTGATGGTCAGCGTCATCGCCGTGCAGGCGCTGCTGTTC
>CAYZDQ010000345.1:0-3537 GCA_964476955.1 uncultured Anaerolineaceae bacterium | reverse complement strand
TCATGAAGGCAGGGCGCATCGTGGCCGAGATCGAGAACTCGCGCGTCTACGATCAGATGAGCGAGGAGATCATGAAGGATCTCGCGTGACGCAGCAGCGCTCGAGCCGTGCTGGCAGCGCTGAAAAGGACCGGACGCCCGGTCGCATGACGCCGGCCGTCCAGCGCACGAGTCTGCCGGACCAGATCGCAAGTCACCTCATTCGCCAGATCATCGAGGGTGATCTGGCGGCAGGCACACTGCTGCCCACCGAGGCAGAACTGGTCCGCGAGTTCTCCGTGGGCAAGTCTGCGGTGCGCGAGGCGATCCGCATCGTCAGCACCAAGGGACTGGTCGAAGTCGTACAGGGGTCGGGCATGCGCGTGACCCCCAGGCAACGCTGGAACCTCTACGACCCGGAACTCATCGCGATCATCGGTGACAGCGTCGTCACGATCACGCACCTGATGGAATTGCGCTTGGGGCTCGAGCCCAGCATCGCAGCCCATGCGGCCAGCCGGGCCACCCCCGAGCAAGTGGATCAGCTCGCCCTGTTGGTCGAGGAATCGGCTGCCCATCTCGAGGATATCGAGGGCATCGTCAGGCGCGACATGGAGTTCCACAACGTCCTGGCGGAAGCGGCCGACAACCCGCTCTACCCTATCCTCCTCGGCTCGGTCGCTGAGCTCCAGGTCCAGATGCGCCGGAAGGTCGTCATGACCGAACACGGGCGCGATCACGGCATCGAGTACCACGGACGCATCGTCGAGGCGATCCGGGGCAAGGACCCCGAACGCGCTCGTGAACAGATGGTGGGTCACCTCAGGTCGGTCGCCGAGGACCTGCGCGTGGCCATCGAGGCCCCATAGCGGGACGCTTCGCAGCGATCGGACGGGGTGGCCCCAACACGCAGGACTGGAGGTCAACGCATGGATGCCGGACGTGCCGGGTGGGGCCTGGAGGGCCACGGCGTCATCGTGACGGGAGCGGCCCAGGGTATCGGCGAGGCGACAGCGAGGGCCTTTGCCGATGTCGGCGCCCGTGTCTGTGCGGTCGACCTCAACGAGGAGCGGGTCGCGGCGGTCGTGGGTACGCTGCCGGGCGGGCCTCACCAGGCCGTGGGTCTCGACCTGAACGACCTCGACGCGCATGCGAGTCTGGTCAGCGAGGCGTCGGGGGCACTTGGGGATCTGCGAGCCATCGTGCTCGCAGCCGGGGTGTTCAAACGCGAGCCACTCGATGACGTGACTGAGGAAGCATGGGACTGGCAGGTCGACACGAACCTCAAGTCCACCTTCTTCCTGGCACGAGTCGCGGGAGCGCACCTGCGTGACGCCCGGGCCCACGGCAGCATCTGCACCTTCACCTCGATCTCGGGGACGACGGGCGGTCCCAGTTCGGCACCGGCCTACGCATCCTCCAAAGGCGGGATCATCTCGCTCACGTACGCGATGGCCCGGCACTTCGGCCCTCACGGTATCCGCGTGAACAGCATCGCGCCGGGCATCGTCGACACTCCCATGCAACGCGCTGGATTCACAGCGGCCACGCAGGCGTATGTCGACAGCACGCCCCTCGCGCGCCAGGCTGATCCGGCCGAAGTCGCATCGGTCGCGGTCTTCCTCTCATCAGACCACGCCAGCTTCGTCACCGGGGCGGTCATGAGCGTCACCGGTGGCGCCTGGATGGGCTGAGGGCAGGTCAGCCGAATCCGCCGTTGCAGGGAATCCGAACTGCTATCGTCGGTCCGTCGCCAGTCTCTGCAGGGAGGTGCAGATGCCTTGCCGGTCGCGACCACCAGTCAAGGAGGGGAAGCTGGGCCATGAACGAGATCCAACCTCGGACGACACCGCGAGATCGAGTGCTCGTCAGCCTCGATCACCGTGAACCCGACTGCCTGGCGGTGGACCTCGGCTCGACCCCCAGCTCGGGAATCTCTGGGGTCGCACACGCGAACCTCGTGCGCCACCTCGACCTCGAGAACCAGCACACCTGGGTCTACGACGTGGTCCAGCAGCTGGCACAGCCGCAGGACGAGTTGCTCGACCGCCTGCAGATCGACGTGGTCGACATCGGGCGGACCTTCGACGCGGCCCCCACGGACTGGAAGCCGATGACCCTGCCATCGGAGGTCGAAGTGGAGATCCCGGCCTGGTTCGATCCGGTGCTGCAGGAGAACGGCGCGTGGGAGGCCTTCAGCCCGGCGGGGTTGAGGATCGCCTCGATGCCGCGTGGTGCGGCCTTCTTCGATCAGACGCACTGGCCCTACCTCGATCGCTACCTCTCCGACTACACGGATCTCGCGGCGGTCATGCCCGACGTGCTCTGGTCGGGGCTGGTGCACAGCCCCTGGAACCACGCCGGTGACGAGGGCTTCTGGGACGCGCTGCGAACCCAGACGCAGGCGCTGCGAGCCTCGACCGATCGCGCGCTCATGGTCGTGGTCGGCTGCAACCTCTTCGAGTGGGGCACGTTCCTGCGCCGCATCGACAACTTCCTCATGGACCTCGTGGTCGATACAGCCAACGTGGAGCGCCTGCTCGACGCGCTGCTGGAGCTGCATTTCGACACGCTCGACCACGTCATCGAGTCGGTCGGTGACCACGTCGACGAGGTCCGCGACCGCGTCGAGGAGGTCGTGGAGCACGGCCCGCTGCTGGCATGAAACCGTGGAAGCCGGCCAGGCCCGCTTCGGCGATGACCTGGGCATGGACAACGGCCCGCTGATGTCACCAGACACGTATCGGGCCATCTTCAAGCCACGGCATGCGGCGCTCAACGCGTACGTCCACGAGCGCAGCTCGATGAAGACGTTCCTGCACTCCTGCGGCTCGCTGTACGACCTGATGCCGGACATCATCGAGACGGGCGTGGACATCCTCAACCCGGTGCAGATCACCGCCCGGGACATGGAGCCGGAGAAGCTCAAGGCCGAGTTCGGCGATGCCATCACCTTCTGGGGTGGCGGGGCGGACACGCGGGTGGTGCTGCCCAAGGGCACGCCAGACGAGGTTCGCGACCACGTGCGTCGCAACATCGAGACGCTGGCGCCGGGTGGCGGGTTCGTCTTCGCCACCGCGCACAACATGCTTCCGGACATCCCGCCACAGAACATCGAGGCCATGTACGACGCGGTCGACGAGTACCGCTAGCCTACGACCGGACGCGCGGGGAACTCGTGGTCCGGTTCTCGCGGAGGTGGAGGAAGCCCGCCGCACTCGGAGCGCGGCGGGCCATCCATCACGGCAGTCGCGGACCTAGCGCGAGTAGGCGTTCCAGGGGTTGTCGTGCATGAGCTGGGTGATGAGCTCGTCGCTGAAGCCTGCCGCCTGCATCGCGGGCACGAACTCGGCAGGGATCTGGCTGTAGTCCCCCGCGTACGTGCCGACCATGGTCCAGACGCCATCGACCTGCTCGAGCTCGAAGCCGCCCGGTTGGCCCGGATCGAACCAGCCGGTGTCGGCTCCGATGATGATCTTGTCTCCGTAGCCGGCGTCGACGAACTGCCCGATGCGGTCGATGTTGTCGTCGTAGCTGGCGTATGTGCCACCCCAGAACG
>CAYZDQ010000344.1:0-3537 GCA_964476955.1 uncultured Anaerolineaceae bacterium | reverse complement strand
CGGGGCCACGCGGGTGGTCATGCCGCTGTGGGCCGTCGCCGAGGACGAGGCCGTCCTCGCGGATAGCCTGCGCATCGGCGGAGACTGGCTGGCGGTGGGCCTGGATGCCCGGCCAGAGAGCCTGCACGGGTATCCCTGGCGGCGTCGCCCGGAGCCGACCCTGGAGGGGCTCATCGACGGACTGCACGACGCCGGGGTCGGGCGGTTCGTGTTCTCGCATGTGACCGATGCGAACGGGCGAGAACTCGTCGGCCGGGTGGCGGACGGCCTTGATGCCGAGGTGCTCGTGGCCGGGGGGGTCGACACTGTCGCGGGGCTGCTCGAGCTGCGCGAGGCCGGCGTCGCCGGCGTCATCCTGGGCGAGGTCCTGTTCACCGGCTCCATCGATCTGGGAGAGGCCATCGAGGCTACCCGCTGACCGCACATCTCTGCCCCGGACCAGCGTCTCGAAGGCAAATGTTATGGAACCTTCATCTATGCAATGTGAATAAACCCTTGAGTTTCGGCCCCGGGTGCCGCTAGTATCCTCCATGTGCTGCTCGACAGCACTACTGGCCTAGACGCAAGGTCATGGGTAGGTTGGGTTAGGGTAGCCGGTGAAGCCGGCGTCATAGATGCCCTTGCGACGTGGCAGAGGATTCGGAGCTTGCTCCGTATCAGCCGGGACAGTTAAAGCGACCCCGTTTCGACGGGGTCGCCTCGATTCTGGGGACCTTTTCTGATGACCACCGCTCCCCCACCGATCGGCGAGCTGCAGGCGGCGCTGGCCGCCCACGCCGACGAGCGGAAGCGCTCTTGGTGGGACCGCTACCTCAAGGGCCAGGCGCAGTTCCGTGGCGTACCCACGCCGGACATCCGCCGCGAGTCACGCGCCTGGTGGGAGCGGCACGATGGCGATTCGCTCCGGCCGGAGGCCCAGCTGGAGGTCTGTCTCGAGCTGTTGCGCTGCCCCCTGACGGAGGACAAGCTGGCGGGCATGCTGCTGCTCGGTGAGCGACTGATCCCCGCCGGTCGACTCGATCAGGCCGAGGCGCTGCCGCGGTTCGCGGAGCTGTACCCGGGTGGCCACCTCGCCGACTGGAACGTGGTCGATTGGTTCTGCGTGCGTGTGCTCGGCCCGCTCATCGAGGCCGGCGGAGCTGATTGCGCCGATGCCGTCGCGGCCTGGGTCGATGCCGAGGTGCTGTGGCAGCGCCGCTCCGCCCTCGTCGGGTTCGCGAACCTCGCACCCTCGGGTGCCTACGCAGAGCTCATCGTCGAGACCGCCGGACGACTGGTGCTCGATCAGGAGCGCTTCGCCCAGACAGGCGTGGCCTGGGTCATCCGGGAGCTCAGCGCCTCACGACCGGACCTGACCGAGCCGTTCCTCGAGCGTCACGTCGCGGACATGAGCGCGGAGGCACGCAAGCAGGCCCGCGGGATGCACCGGCGCTAGACCATCCGTTCGGGGCGGACGACCTCGTCGAACTCCTCTTCGCTGACGTAGCCGAGCGCAAGCGCGGCGGCCTTCAGGGTCGTGCCCTCCTTGTGCGCCTTCTTGGCCACCTCGGCCGCCTTGTCGTAGCCGATCACCGGATTGAGCGCGGTCACCAGCATCAGCGACTGAGCCACGAGCTGTTCGATGCGCTCCCGATTGGCGGTCACACCGGCCACGGCGAACTCGCGGAACGTGTCGCAGGCGTCCGCCATCAGGCGCGCGGAACGGATGACGTTGGCGGCCATCACGGGCTTGTAGACATTGAGCTCGAAGTTGCCCTGGGAGCCGGCGAACTTCACGGCAGCGTCGTTGCCGTAGACCTGGGCCGCGACCATGGTCATGGCTTCGGCCTGGGTGGGGTTCACCTTGCCCGGCATGATCGATGAGCCCGGCTCGTTCTCCGGTAGTGACAGCTCACCCAGCCCGGAGCGTGGGCCACTGCCCAGCCAGCGCAGGTCGTTGGCGATCTTCGTGAGGCTGGCGGCCAGGGTGGCCTGCGCGCCGCTGGCGAAGAC
Organism: uncultured Anaerolineaceae bacterium; assembly: GCA_964476955.1. Taxonomy (GTDB): domain Bacteria; phylum Chloroflexota; class Limnocylindria; order Limnocylindrales; family CSP1-4; genus JAFMJV01. The sequence continues at coordinate 1,545 of CAYZDQ010000344.1, read as the reverse complement.
CATCGCGTCGTGCGCGGCGAGCGCTGCGAACTTGTTGGGCGCGCTTACGAACGGCAAGCCGGAGAGGTCGGCGATGCGGCCCGCGACCGCCACGTCGAAACCGTCGGGCGCGTTGAGGCCGGTGCCCACGGCGGTGCCCCCGATGGCCAGCTCGAAGAGGCCCGGCAGAGCAGCCTCCAGACGCTCGATGTCGGCATCGAGCTGGGCCACGTAGCCGCTGAACTCCTGGCCCAACGTGAGCGGCACCGCGTCCTGCAGATGCGTGCGGCCGATCTTGACGATGCCCTCGAACTCGGCGGCGCGGGCGTCCAGCTCGTCACGCAGACGCCGGACCGACGGCAGTAGCGTGCGCACGATGACCGTGGCGGCCGCGATATGCATGGCCGTGGGGAAGGTGTCGTTGGAGGACTGCGACTTGTTGACGTGGTCGTTGGGGTGGACCGGGTCCTTGCTGCCCATGATGCCGCCGGCCAGCTCGATAGCTCGATTGGCGATGACCTCGTTGGCGTTCATGTTCGACTGCGTGCCCGATCCCGTCTGCCAGATGTAGAGCGGGAAGTGATCGTCCAACTGGCCGGCCGCGACCTCCTGGGCCGCCTGCACGATGCGGGGACCGACGCCCTCGGGCAATCGTCCGGCCTCGTGGTTGACCAGGGCACAAGCCTGCTTCAGGAGGCCCATGGAGTGGACCACCTCACGCGGCATGCGTTCGGCGTCCGCGTCACCGATGGCGAAGTGGTGCAGCGAGCGCTGGGTCTGTGCACCCCAGTAGCGGTCAGCGGGCACCTCGATGGCACCCATCGAATCGGTTTCGGTGCGGGTGGCCCCGCCCGTCGGCTCAGTCATGCTGGGCATGGTAGAGCCGCAACGCCTGCTCGACACCGATCAGGCTCGACATCCGCTGATCGCTCTTGCCGATGTAGGCGTTGGCCTCCTCGATGGAGACGACCTCGGGCCGGTCGACAGGATAGGTCTCGCCATCCAGCACGACCTCTGCTGACCCGGCCGCGAGCACGTTCTTGACCCACTGCGTGCGCTTGCCATAGACGATGGCGATGACGAAGCCGTCCTCGGTGCGCTCGATGCCGAGCGGCGTCTCGTAGCTGGTGTTCGAGGTACGGCCGAGGTGGCGCAGCAGTCCATAGGCGCCGGGCTCTCCCGACCCCCGCTGGCCCTTGTTCAGGAGCATGGTCAAGCGGCGAACAGCCGCGGTGGCCGGGGGCCAATGCGTGCGCATGCCGCCCACGAGGATGCCGGCGATCGCGATAAGGCCGATGAGCAGTGCGCCGAGGAGCGCGATGATGGTTCCCATGGCTCAAGTTTGCAGTGCTGGCAGCATTCTGTGGCCCGGCCGCTAGGCCAGGCGTTGACGAGCCCCTCGACTAGCGGGCTCGCGTGCCGTTAGGGACCGCTCGTTCGGGCACGGCCAGCGCGGGGTTGATCCCGTCGGCGAAGCCGAGGTCGAGGAACATCGCCTCCGAGATCTCGCCTGCCATCTTGCGCGGCTCGAGGTTGACTACGAAGAGCGTCTGCACCCCGATCATG
>CAYZDQ010000343.1:0-3541 GCA_964476955.1 uncultured Anaerolineaceae bacterium | reverse complement strand
GACGTGGACGCCGGCCGTGGACTCGCTGATGAAGAGTGACTCTGCGATCTCGCGGTTGGTGCGGCCGGCCGCCACCTCGGCCAGCACCTCCGACTCTCGCCGGGTCAGCCCGTAGGCACGCTCCGGCGCCGACTCGGTCGACTTGGCCGGACCGCCGAGACGAGCACGGAGCCGGCGGGACATGGCCTCGAGCTGGGCCAGCAGCGGCTTGGCACCGAGCTCCACCGCGTTGTCGTGCGCCTCGCGCAGTGCCGCCACGGCCGCGTCTCGATCGCCGGCGGCCTCGGCCGCTTCGGCCTCGCGCCAACGCGCCATGGCTGAGCGGAAGGGGCGGCCGAGTCTGCTCCAGGCAGCCGCCAGCTCGGCCCACTGCGCGGGCGTGTCGGTGCCCTCGAGACGTGCTCGTTCGGCCGCGATCTGCTTGCGCGTGCCCAGCCGGAGCACCTCCGCCAGGCGGCTGTCGGGATCGACCACCTCGTCGTGCCAGCCGCTGGCGATCCCCTCCAGCCGCTCCATCTCCTCGCGCGCCCCCGCGAGAGCCGCGTCGTCGCCGGCACGACGAGCCGCCACGCCCAGGTCCGCTGCCGGCCAGGCCGCCACGCGCGCGATCTCGGCCAGGCGGATGGAGGCGTCCACGCTGCTGAGCAGGTCGATGACCTGGCGGGCGTACGCCACTGCCTGTGCCGGATCGCCGGCGAAGGCCGCGTGCTCGATCCCGCCGAGGAACATCAGGCCGTGGTTGTCGGCCGGCGGCCGGTCGAGGATCAGGCGCGACCCGCGTTCCCACAGCGACTCGAACCGCTCGTCCCCACGGCAGGCCAGGATCTCGGTCACGTACGAGGCGCGATAGACGTAGGTGCCCTCGGTCGAGCCGGCGATACGGTCCGCGCGGGCCATGATGTCCATGGCCTCGTTCCAGCGGCCGCACTCGAAGCCGAAGCTGACCGCACCGTATCCGAGATACGAGCCGTAGCTGTTGGCCACGCCCCAATCGGACGTCACGCGCATGCCCTCGAGTGACGTCTCCAGCGCCCGCTCGGGATAGCCACACCAGCTCTCGACCTCGGCCCTGTTGACGTAGGCCCGACCGATGTCGTCGGGGATACCCAGGTCCAGCGCGATCTCGAGCGCGGCCTGGAGGGACTCGATGGCCAGGTCCGTCTCGCCCAGCCCGGAAAGGACCACGCCAAGGGTGTTGCGGGCGTGGCCTTCGAGGTCGCGCGCGCCGATGGCCACAGCCGACTCGATGGCAGCCTCGAGCATGGGTCGTGCCTCGCGCAGGCGCGCATGAAGCATGTAGGCCTGGGCCAGCCCGGCCAGGGCCTGCACGCGCACCACCGGCGGGTCAGCCGGCGATTCGTCGAGGGCCTGCTCGTAGGTGGTGATGCTGGCACCCCAGTCGCCCGAGACCCAGAGCGTGCGCCCGAGCAGGATGAGCAGCGTCGTGCGCCGGGCCGGGTCGGAGTCGCCCAGCTCCTCGATGGCCTCCCGACTCCAGGCCACCGCACGGCGATAGTCCGATGAGATGTAGGCCGCCTGGGCGCCCCGTTCGAGCAGCGCCGGGTGATCGATGTCCATGTCGACCGGTGTGGTGGCGTCCCACAGGAGCAGCGCCTCGGCGAACTCACGTGAAGCGATGTCGTAGGAGAACGAGGCCATGGCGCCATCACCTGCAGCGATCGAGGCCGCCAGGGCTCGGCTGTCACGGGCCTCCCGCCAGTGGTGGGCAAGCTCGAGGAGCTGGCCCGCGTCCGGCTTGGCCTCGTCCACGTGCTCTTCGAGGTAGGCGCCCCAGCTCTGGTGCAAGCGACGACGGTCGGTCGGCAGCAGCTCGTCGTACACGACCTCGCGCAGGAGGGCGTGCCGGAAGGCATAGGCATCGTCGCCATCACGCGCCCGCGTCGGCACCAGCAGGCCGGCGTCGACGAGCACTCGCAGGTCGGTCGCGCCGTCCTCGCCCCCGGCCACGGCCATGAGCATGTCGTGCTCCACCTCGCGCCCGCCCACGGCGGCCATGCCCATGAGGTGCTGCGCTGAGTCCGGGAGGGCATCGACACGGGACAGCAGCACGTCCCGCAATGACGCCGGCATGGTCTCGCCGAAGTCCGGCCGGCAACACAGGATCTCCTCCACGAAGAAGGGGTTGCCGTCGGAGCGGCGGTGGATGTCGGAGATCTCGCGGTCCTGCAGCTGCTCACCGAGGATGTTGCCGATGAGCGAGGCCACGTCTGGCTCATCGAGAGGCTCCAGCTCGACGCGCTCGACGGCCGCATCACGTACGACCTCGGCCAGCCAGGCACGGACAGGGTGCTTGCGCGTGAGCTCGTCGGTGCGGAACGTGGCCATGATCGTGATGGGCTCGGTCTCGACGGCTCGCAGCAGGAACGATGTGGCCGACAGGGTGCCCGGGTCGGCCCAGTGGAGATCTTCGATCTGGAGCACGAGCGGGCCGCGCTCGGCGAGTCGGCGGAAGAGGTCGAGTAAGGCTTCATAGAGCCGGGTCTGCGCCCAGGGCTCCTGGCCGGAGGCCTGCTCGTCAAGGCCCAGCACAGGCACAAGACGGGCCAGGTCCGGCGCCGCTCGGCCAGCTGTGGCCATGACACTGGCGGCCCCATCCTCGGCCACCAGCGTGCGGATGATCTCGGTGTAGGGGGCGAAGGGCAGTCCTTCGGCCCCGACGGGCACGCAGCCACCGAGCAGCACACGGGCGCCACGCGCTTCCGCCCGCAGCCGGACCTCGGCCAGGAGGCGGGTCTTGCCCACACCGGCTTCGCCACCGATGACGGCGTGGCGCGGGAGCCCCTCGCCCGCTGCCTCGACGGCAGCCTCGAGCTGTCCCACCACTTCGGAACGGCCGACCAGCACGGGGCTGGTCACCCTGCGGACCATGCCCTCGATCATAGGGCGCGTGTCCGCGCGATCGTGGCGGGAGGCTGCGTCGGCACCGCTAGGACAGGATCACCCGGCCGAAGATGAGGCCGCGGCCCAGCTGGCGCGTGCGGGGTCGGGTCTCACGGCGGGCCACGGTCTTGCGGGCTGCGCGTGCGCGACGCTCGCGATCGGCCTCGGCCACGAGGTTGGCGCGTCGCTCATGGGCCATGAAGCTCATCTGGAAGTCGTTCATCGGTCCGTCCTGTCTGCTGCTTCGCGACCCGGGGGTGTCGCGTCTGACAGGAACGATGCGTCTAAAGGTCAGCCCGGCGCATCGGGAGAACCCTTTAGGGATGACTGCGCAGACCCTTCATTTCGGCCCGGCCCGCGGCTAGATGCGCCCGGTCTGCTGCTAGGTCTCGTCCGCGGCCGGTGATGGCAACGGCAGGCCGACCGGATCGGTGGTCGTGAGTCGCAGCTGCAGCGCTGGGATGCCGTGCGACGAGGCCCGCTTCCGGTCCCGGTCGCGAGCGTCGAAGATGAGCATCCACTCGCGCGCCTCAGCGGGTGCGGCCACGTCGATCTCCACGACCTTGGATCCACCGGGCGCGAGGCGGGGGATACGAGCCTCGCCGATGCGCTCACCGCGGCCGATGCGCCCGGCGTAGCG
>CAYZDQ010000342.1:0-3556 GCA_964476955.1 uncultured Anaerolineaceae bacterium | reverse complement strand
GTGTCGACGAAAGTCAGACCCATCAGCCGGCGTCGAGCCCATGACGCCGAGACTGCTCCATCACCGCCAAGTGCTGATCCCAGTCCGGCTCCGAGCCACTCTCCGCGGCTCGACGCTCCGTGAAGAACCGGTCCAGGTCGGCCGCGGTATGGATCTCTGCCGGCTGCTCACGCTCGAGACGCTCCCGGGCAGCGTCACGAAGCCACTCGGAGAGCGTGAGCCCCTGCGCTGAGGCGTGGGCCCTGAAGGCATCGCGTTCACGCTCGTCGATGACGAGATGGATTCGTGCTGGCATGTGCGTGAGTGTAGCTCATGTGCATCATCTATGCACACGTGTTTGCTAGCGAGGAGCGGCGAATCCTCATGCTCCTTGCCCGAAGCCAACACCGCTCCGGCCATCGGCCCCGGCCCCGGTCGGGCCGGATGGCCGTGCGTCCGAGCACTGGCCTCGGTACTGTCATCGAACCACCGCGGAGGAACGAGGAGCATCCATGGAGCTGACCCGACGTGAGCGTGTGCGGCGCGCCCTGACCTACCAGGAAGTCGACCGACTGCCGACGCAGTTCAACTACACCGGCTCCATGGGCCAGGCCATGGCCCAGCACTTCGGCGTGGAACTCGCGGACCTGCCGGAGCGATTGGACAACCACCTCGTGCGCCTGGACATGACCTATCCGAAGCGCCTCAGCGAGGACGGCAAGGCGCGCTTCGACTGGTGGGGCGCGGGTCACGACACCCAGGAAGAGGGCTACTACATCCGCGTGACGCCGCTCTTCGAGAACCCTGACCTCGATGCCTACGACTGGCCCGATCCGCACGACCCGCACCTCCTCGACGACGCGAAGATCCTCCGGGAGCAGGTCGGTGACTCCGCCTTCGTGGTGCCGAACATCGGCTGGGCCCTCTTCGAGCGCGCGTGGTCACTCCGCGGCATGGAGAACGTGCTCCTGGAGATCGCGCTTGACCCCGGCTACGTCGGGGAGCTGCTCGACCGTATCGTGGACATCCGCCTGGTGGTCATCGAGCGCTACCTGGAGCTGGGCGTGGACGGCGGCTACCTCGGCGACGACTACGGCGCCCAGGTGAGTACGCTCTTCTCCCCTGTCGACTGGCGGAAGCTCATCAAGCCGCGGCTGGCACGCCTCTTCCAGCCATTCCTCGACCGTGGGCTGCCGGTGATGATGCATTCCGATGGCGACATCGCGCCCATCGTCGGGGACCTCGTCGAGATCGGTCTGACCGCGCTGAACCCGGTGCAGCCGGAGGTGGTGGACCACGAGTGGCTGCACCAGGAGTTCGACGGCAAGCTCGCCTTCTACGGTGGCGTCTCGACACAGACGGTGCTGCCGTACGGCACGCCCGAGGAGGTGGTGGAGGCCGCGCGCAAGTGCGTCGCCGACCTCGCGCCCAACGGCACTGGCCTGATGCTGGCACCCTCCCACCGCATGATGTCCGACGTCTCGATGGCGAACATCGAGGCCCTCAAGGAAGCGATGCAGGAGTTCTGCTGAACCATGGACGACGCCCGGCGCGCTGAAGCGTTGCGCCTCGAGTTCACGGGGCTCTACGGCGAGGCACCCACCCGCTGGTTCCGCGCACCCGGTCGGGTCGACCTGATGGGCAGCCACACCGACTACAACGACGGCTTCGTGGCCACGATGACCGTCGACCGTGACACCTGGCTGGCGATGCGACCCCGAGCCGACCGCCGGGTGCGTATCGCCACGCTCAACCTGCCGGGATCGGCCGACTTCAGCCTTGACGCCATCGAGCACGACGCCGATGTGCCCTGGACCGACTACGTCCGTGGGGCCGCGGCGGTGCTGGCGGCCGACGGCGTGGACCTGGCCGGCTTCGACGGTCTGCTGCACAGCACCGTGCCCTTCGGCAGCGGGCTGTCCTCGTCGGCGGCCATCGAGTCGGTGGTGTTGATGGCCTTCGGGGCGGCCAGCGGGGTGGAGCTCGAACCGCTCGAACTGGCCCTGTTGGGGCAGCGGGTGGAGAACGAGTTCGTGGGCGTGGCCTGCGGCATCCTCGACCAGTACACATCCGTGCTGGGCACCGCTGGGCACGCCTTGCTGCTCGACTGCCGCTCCCTCACCAGCGAGGCCGTGAGGGTCGCGCCGGAGCTGGCGGTGGTCATCTGCGACACGCGCGCGCCTCGGCAGCTGACGGGGTCGGAGTACGACGAGCGCCGATCGCAGTGCGAGACCGGCGCGACCCGGATCCTCGGCGGCGTGCCGGGCAAGGCCAGGCTGCGCGATGTGAGCCTCGAGCTGTTCGAGTCCCACGAGGCCGAGCTGGACCCGGTGGTGGCGCGGCGATGCCGTTTCATCATCGAGGAGAACGCGCGTGTGCTCCAGCTTGCGGCGGCGCTGCCGAGTGGCGATGCGGAGAGGCTCGGCCAGCTCTTCGACGCCTCGTGGACCGGCGCGACTCGGCTGTTCGAGATCGGTGCACCGTCGATGGAGGCGATGCATTCGGCCATGGATAGCGCGCCCGGCCTCATCGCGCGACGCCAAGCCGGGGCCGGCTTCGGCGGCTGCCTGGTGGCGGTCGTTCAGCGCAGCTCGGTCGATGCGTTCGCGGAGCACGTCGCACGTGCGTACCAGGGCGCCACGAGCATCGAGCCCAGCATCTATGGCGTGGACGCCTCGGCCGGCGCCTGCGAGTTCACGCCCGCCTGAGGGCCGGCGGGCCGTTCGACACTTGACCTGAGGTGGGGCGCGCGGATGATTTGATCATCCGCCGATCGGGGAAACGGATATGCGTCGGCTCGCGGGACGCTCGGTCGCCGTCGTGCTCGGAACCATCGTCGCGACGGCAGGCATCGCCGCCCAGGCGGCAGGTCCACCGCCGGTCGAGGCTGAGTCGGACGACCCGGCCGCCTGGCAGAGACTCTGGCACCCCAAGTTCAGGCCCACACTCGGTTCGCGCACCCAGATCGAGGGTGTGCGCTGGCTCGGCGACCGCTTCGCCATCGTCGGTGGCGACGTCCAGGGCGCGGTCGTGTGGTGGTCGGAAGACGGCCTCGATTGGACACGCTCGCGCCCCGAGGAGGCGACGCGTCGCGGCACTGCCACCTCCATCGACGGGGACGGGAACGGCTACGTGATGATCGGCCGACAGTGGACTCCGAAACCCCGCGGCCGCATCTGGTACTCCGAAGACGGACAGCACTGGCGTGAGCCGGCCCATGAGCTGGAACGAATGGCGGAGACGCGCGCTGTGGTGCAGCGGGACGATGGCTCATTCGTGGTCTACGGTGCCGGAGCCCAGGGTGGATGCTGGATGGCGGTCTCGACGGATGGGGGTGCCACGTGGGACACCCACCTCCCCGGCGAGTGGAACCGTGGCGCAGGCGGTGGCTGCTCGGGCTCGGTCGAGCGGGATACCGAGGGGCTCGTTGCCCTCGTCGAAGACGGCATCGGCGTAAGTGAGAACGGCACCGGCTGGGAGCGGGTGGTCTCGGAGAAAGAGATACGGGCGGCACTGGCTGACGCACCGGGGCGGATCCATCGGCCTGGTGGTCTCGTGCCGCTCGGCGAGGGGCGCT
>CAYZDQ010000341.1:0-3560 GCA_964476955.1 uncultured Anaerolineaceae bacterium | reverse complement strand
GAGATCACGACCAGCGGCCGGGCGCCGGTAGCGGCCACGGCGGCATCGAGGACATAGGCCAGCACTGGGCGGCCACACAAGGGGTGGAGCACCTTGGGGGTGCTCGAACGCATCCGGGTGCCAAGCCCCGCGGCCATCACGACCGCTCTGAGGGGCTGGGGTTGGTGGGTGTTCACGAAGCGGCGCTACCGCCCTTCGCTGATGGAGGGTGTTCGGGCATCAGGTGTGCTGAATCTAGGGTCGCCCCGCAGCGGTGTCAAACGCGAGAAGGCTCAGCGCCCCGAACGCCGGCCAGGTCCGACCGCTAGACCCAACGCGGCAGACCCTCGGGGATGTCGATGTGCGCGTAGGCCCAGGGGCCCACGTTTCCGGCCTTGTCCACAGCACGGATGCGGAAGTGCTGATCACCGGGGCCGAGCGCCTCGAACGATCGCTTCGTCTTCTTCGCGTCCCCGCCGACCCAGTCCCAGCCACCGGGGGTGAGGTGCTCGACGTCGTAGCGCTTGATGCCGGCCGTGCCGGTCGCGAGCCTGGGATCGACGCCGTGCCAGTCGATGGTCACCTCCGAGCCATCACCGCTCGCGAACCAGGCCGCGTCGTCGATGACGACACGCGGGCTGGTCTTGTCGCGAGAGCGCGTGAAGACCGCGGTGTACGTGAAGCGGCTGCCACGCCGGGCGATCCCAAGGCCGATGTAGTTGACGTCGTGGGCGAGCATCTGCACCCGATGTGGCCTCGAGCGGTACCACCAGTCCGTCATCCGCCGCGAACCTTCCAGGAGCGTCAGGCCGACGGTGTGGCCGATGTTCTCAGTCACCTCGGTCGCGCTGATGTCGCGTCGCCGGAGGATGCGTTCGGCATCGTCGCCGTCGGGCTCGACGTGGGCGAAGTAGCGCTTGGCGGCCATGTCCGACGAGCGGGCACGGGCCACCTGGCTCGTGCGCTTGTCCAGACGGAGGGGCCTGCGGCCGTTGCGCACGCGGATGCGGTTGATGTCCTTGAGCAGCCTGGCCTCGGCGGTGCGCATCTTCTCGGTCCCGACCACGGTGCCGCCACCGGCAGCGGCAGGAGCGGGAAGGAGGACGGCTGCGGTGAGGACGGCGAGCACGAGGTATCGGAGGACTGGGAGTCGATCTCGCAAGGGACTTCACTCATGCGGGTTACGGCGCCAGCGGCAGGGGAAGCAAGCTCCTCGGACCGAGCGCATGTCGATGAGACGGCGCTCGCGAGGATCGATCGCGGCCACGGCTACCGGGCGATGATCGGCACCCACCGCAGGTAGGAGCGGTCCGCGACCGGGCTCGGCGACACCGGGACCATCTGGCACGAGACCCGCCTCGATGCGCTCGAGGTCGGCTGGGGCGTCCGTGCCGTGCGGATGATGTCGTCGATCGCGAAGGCCCCGAGGGGTGCGACCGCGGAGAGTCTCGCACAGGCGCCGACTTCGCGCTGATCGGCCGCCATAGCGCCGGTGGTCGCGGCCCCTGGAGAGCGGCGGAGTCCTACCCGCGCTTCTGGGCGATGACCTCGATCTCGACGAGGATGTCGAGAGGCAGGCGCGCGGCCTCGATCGTCGTGCGGGCCGGGTACGGCTCGGGCATGTACGAGGCGTAGACCTCGTTGAAGGCCTTGAAGTCGTCCATGTTCGCGAGGTAGCAGGTCGTCTTCACGATGTCGCCGTAGTCGAGACCCACGGCATCGAGCAGCCCGCCGATGTTCTTCATGGTGCGTTCGGTCTGGACCGTGACGTCGCCCTCGACGAGGGTGTTCGTGTCAGGATCGAGCGGACCCTGGCCGGAACAGAAGACCAGTGATTCGGTGACGATGGCCTGGCTATACGGGCCGATCGCGTTGGGCGCCTGCGACGTCTGGATGCGCTGCTTCACGGGTGCTCTCCCCTTCCGATCGTGGAGGTGGTCATGATCTCGGCGCCGTCGAGTTCGTCGGGGGCCTCTGCCTGCAGGGTCACCGCTGCCCGGATGGCGGCCGCCTCCGAAGGATAGACCGCCACGAGCGTCGGCCCGGAGCCGGTCAGCAGCACCGCTCGGCCGAGCACGTCAGAGGCGGCGGCCCGAGCCGGCTCCAGCCCACGCGACAGTCGTGCCGCTGGTGCCCACAAGTCGTTAGCCTCACGAAGCATCACGGTCGTTGCCGCGAGCGTCATGCCGTCCACCTCTTCACGCAGGGTCCCGGCGACCTCGTCGACACGCTCGAGAGCAGCACCCGAGGGCGTGCGGTCGTACTCGGCGAAGACGGCTGCGGTAGACAGCCGTTCGCGGGGCGTGATGAGCACGAGACCCGCCGGTGGGTCGGGAGCCGGCAACGGCACGATGCGCTCGCCGATACCCGACACCAGCGCCGCCGGGTGACCCGCCGCGAAGAAGGGCACATCGGCACCCAGACGCAAGGCCGACTCCAGGCGTTCCGCCGGATGCAGCCGCACGCCCCAGGCAGCGAGGGCCAGATCGATCGCGGCGGCGGCATCGGAGCTGCCACCACCAAGACCGGCGGCGGCGGGGATGCGCTTGCGCAGATGGAAGTGCAGCGCGGGCAGCGACGGTTCGATGGCGGCTCGCAGCAGCGACGCGGCACGCAGGATGAGGTTGTCGTCGGCGACCTCGAGGTCGCCGACGATCTCGAGGGAGTCCGCGTCCGCCGACGGGTCCAGCTCCACGCTGAGACGGTCGTGCAGGGCCAGGCGCAGGAACACCGAGCGCAGCAGGTGATAGCCGTCATCGCGGGTACCGGTGACCGCCAGGGCCAGGTTGATCTTGGCGTGGGCATCGGTCTGGTGAGCGGTCATGGCAGCGGCGTCAGCACCTCGCGCAGGCTCAGCCACTCCTCCACCGATAGCGTCTGCGGCCGGCGATCGGGCTCGATGCCACAGCTCGCCAGCGCCCCGTCGAGGCGCCCACGGTCGAGCCCGGGCAGCTGCCGCACGAGCACGTTGTGGATCATCTTGCGCCGCTCGCGGAACCCCGCCTGCACCAGGCGCCACAGCTCGTCCTCGGCCTCCTCATCCAGTCGTCGCTCGCGGGTCACGCCGGCAAGGATGGCCGAGTCCACCTCCGGTGCCGGCTCGAATGCCGCGGCCGGCACGGTGAACGCCACCTCCACCTGCGCGTGGTACTGGACGAAGACCGAGACGTAGCTCATGCCGCCTGGCGGCGAGGCGATGCGCTGCGCGACCTCCTTCTGGACCATCATCACGAAGCGGCTCGGCCGCGGCTCGCTCCCGAGCACGTGGTGCAGGATGGGGCTGGTGATGTGATACGGCACGTTGGCCACGAGCGCCCACGGATCGGTCGTCACGTCGGCCACCGCCACGTCGAGGAAGTCATCCTCGATCAACGTCAGGTCGGGCTGGTCGGCGAAGCGCTGGCGCAGGTGTCCGGCAAGGCGGAAGTCCAGCTCCACGGCCGTGACATGGGCTCCCGCCGCGAGCAGCTGGCCGGTGAGGACGCCCACGCCCGGTCCGACCTCCACGATCCGCTCCCCCCGCTGGACATCGGCGACCTCGAGGATGTGCTCCAGCACCTGGCCATCAGCGGGATGGTTCT
>CAYZDQ010000340.1:3047-3565 GCA_964476955.1 uncultured Anaerolineaceae bacterium | reverse complement strand
ATCTCTGCGGCCTCACCCTGGTGGTCGTAGGCCGCGTGGGTCACCAGCACGAGGTCCACTGGCTCAAGGTCCTGCCAGGAGAGGGGACAGGCCGGATTGGAGTCCATGTAGGGGTCCATCACGATGCGCACGCCACGCTCGGTCAGGAGCTCGTATCCAGCGGTTCCAAGGAATCTGAGCGTTGCCGTCATCGATCGTTCCTCAGCTTCGTCCGTGTGCTAGCCTCGTGCTATCGACAGTTGGACTGTCAGGCTATCCTATTGTAGTACAATCCAACAACCGCAGCGTCGCAGTGGGAGCTTCTACGAGACCGTGGGCATCGATCAGCTAGCGCTCAACCGCCCCCCCAGCCTCACCGACGCAGTCGTGGCACACATCCGCGACGGCATCATCCGGGGCTCCTACGCGCCCGGCCAGGCGCTGACCGAGGCGAACCTCGCCGACGACCTCGGTACCTCTCGCGGGACGGTGCGGGAGGCACTGCGCGTGCTCAGCAGTCAAGGGCTGGTAACCCGAAG
>CAYZDQ010000340.1:0-3037 GCA_964476955.1 uncultured Anaerolineaceae bacterium | reverse complement strand
GTGACGGTATCCAGCCTGACGGCCAAACGCGCTGAGGAGATCTACACGCTGCGAGCGTCGCTCGAATCCCTGGCCGCGCAGCTGGCTGTCGAGCGGAGCAACCTCGACGAAGCAGCGTTCTCGGCGCTCGGGAGCCACATCGCAGCCATCAAGGCCGCCGCGGATGCTGATGACGTCCAGGCCATGGTCCACGCGGACATGGACTTCCACTGGGCGCTGTCCGCCTACTCCGATCACGAGCTGCTGATGGAGCACCTCGACGGCATCCAGATCCACAGTCGACGCCTCCTCTTCTACAGCGATCTGTACGAGCCAGAGCCGGAGGTCATCGTGAAACGGCACCTGGACCTGCTGGCAGTCCTGGGCACGGGCGATGCCTACCTCGTAGCGACGGCGGTGGACGAGCACATCAGCGGTCCTGGCCGAGACATCGTGGAGAAGATGCGCGCTCTCGAGCGCGACGCTGGGGGAGCTTCCGAGTGAAGACACGCGACCTGACCGATTTCTTCTCGTTGGCCGGCAAGAACGCACTCGTCACTGGCGGCGGTTCTGGCCTGGGCCTGGCCGTGGCTGAGGGTTTCGCCCAGTACGGCGCGGCCGTGTCGGTGGTGGACGTGGACGAGGCCGCCGCAGGCGAGGTCGCGGCCGACATCGAGGCCGCCGGTGGCCGTGCCATCGCCGTGGCCTGCGACGTAGCCGACCCGGCCCAGGTGGAAGCGACGGTCGACGCCACCGCCGAGGCCTTCGGCGATATCCATGTCCTCATGAGCAACGCCGGCATCGGCGATCGGGCGCCCGCGACCGAGATGACACTGGAGCAGTGGCAGCGGGTGCTGGACATCAACCTCTCGGGCGCGTGGTACTTCGACCAGGCGGTGGGGAAGCACATGATCGAGCGTGGCGTGAGAGGCAGCATCATCAACACCTCCTCGATTACCAGCCTCGTGGGCATCACCACCGGCAATGCCAACTACGCCTCCACCAAAGGGGCCCTCAACGCGCTCACGCGCACGTTGGCGATCGAGTGGGCGCCCTACGGCATCCGCGTCAACGCCATCGCACCCACGCATGTCAAGACCGCGCTCATCGCCCAGAAGATGGAGGAGGATCCGGCCCTCGCGGACTTCTTCCTGGGCAACATCCCGCTCGGCCGCATGGGTGAGCCCGAGGACGTCGTGGGCGCGGCCATCTACCTGGCCTCCGATGCCGGGTCGCTGGTCAGCGGCCACGTGCTCGTGGTCGACGGCGGGCACACGGCCCGGTGAACCTGCCGGAGCGCGTCCGCGCACTCCACATCACCGGGCCGGACCGCTTCGGGATCGTCGAGAAGCCACGACCCGAGCCGCGTCCCGGTTTCACCCTCGCGGCGCCCGCCTACGTCGGGCTGTGTGGCACCGACCTCGATCTGTTCGACGGCAGCATGCCCTACTTCCACGAAGGGGTGGCGACCTACCCGATGCAGCCTGGCCACGAGTGGTCGGGCACCACCCTCGAGTCCAACGACCGCCTGGGGACAGGGACGCCCGTCATCCTCGACGCCGTTGTCGACTGCGGCCGCTCCGAGTGCGAGCTCTGCCAGACCGGGCTCGTCGTGCGCTGTCAGGAACGGTTCGAGTTCGGGGTGCGCAAGGGCCTCGATGGCGCCATGGCCACCGCGGTGCTGGCGCCCGACCGCTACGTACTGCCCGTCACCGAGGGCGTGAGCCTGCGCGATGCGGCGCTCGTGGAGCCCATGGTGACCACGCTGGAAGGCATCAAGCGCACCGTACCGGTGGTGGGGGAGGAGGTGCTGATCGTGGGCTCGGCCACGCTCGGGCTGGCGGGTGCGATGATCCTGGCCGCACGCGGCATCCGCACCCATGTGCTGCTCCGCAACGATGTTCGCGCCAAGACCGTCGAGGCCACCGGTGCCATCCCCTGGTTAGCCGGCACCAAAGCGGCCGTGGATCGCTTCGACGTGGTGCTCGAGGCCGCGGGGACGCCCAGCGGCGTGCAGGCGGCGCTGGCCCACGCGGCCCCGGGTGCGCGCGTGGCTCTGCTGGGCGTGCCCACCTCACCGGTGGAGATCGACGCCGGCGCCCTGGCCATCAACGACATCACCATCAAGGGTGTGCTCAATGGACCCGGCCAGTACCCCCACGGCCTCGCCGCCATCGCCTCGGGGGAGGTGAAGCCGGAGCTGCTCATCGACCGCGTCTTTCCCTTCGACGAGATCGAGGCCGCCGTCGCTCGCTCCCGAGAGCCGGGCCGTGAGCGCCCCAAGGTGCTGGTGCAGGTCGCTGAGGGCGCTTCCGGCTAGACGATCCACCCCCGCCGGGATGAGGGTCGGTACGCTACTGGACAAGTGGTATACCATCAGACCACTGTGTTTGTCGCCATGTCCAAGAGGAGGGGGATGGGCTGATGGTCCACCATTACTTCGAGCGCGTCCGAGCCGAGACCGGCGGTCGCTTCTGGGTCAACAACCCGACGATCGAAGAGATGGATCTGGCGCTCGAGCATGGCGCCATGGGCTGTACCACCAACCCGAGCTATGGCGGCAACCTGGTCAAGCGTGCCCCCGATGAGGTCCTGCCCATCGTGCGCGAGTGCCTGCCCGCGAGCGGCGACGACGAGGTCGTGGCGGAGTTGGTGCAGGAGCGCCTCGTGGGTCGTATCTGCCAGCGCTTCAGGCCGCTCTACGACGCGACGGACGGCAGCGAAGGCTTCGTCTCCATCCAGGGCGCACCCGAGAAGGACACCGAGGCCGCGAACATCGTCGAGGCCGCCCGGCGCGCCCGCGCCCTAGCGCCCAACGCCACGCCCAAGATCCCGGCCACCCTCCCTGGCTACGTCGCCTTCGAGGAGAACGTGCGAGCGGGCCGGGGTTCCATCGTGACCGAGGTCTTCAGCGTGGCCCAGGTCATCGAGACCTGCGAGCGCTGGCTGCGTATCACCAACGAGACCGGCGTGCGGCCGCCGTTCTTCATGAGCCCCATCACCGGTATCCTCGGCGACCACTTCAAGAAGCTCGCCGCACGCGATGGGCTCGATGTCC
>CAYZDQ010000339.1:0-3566 GCA_964476955.1 uncultured Anaerolineaceae bacterium | reverse complement strand
ATCCCTTACATCGTGCTGGTGATGATCGGTGTCTATGCCGTCTGCTACTTCTTGCTCTCCAGGACGACGTTCGGGCGCCAGGTCTACGCCGTCGGTGACAACAAGGAAGCCGCGCGCCTCTCGGGCGTGAACGTCAAGCGCGTCGTCGCGGCGGTGTTCGTGATCTGCGGCCTGCTGGCGGCCCTCGGTGGCGTGGTTCTCTCATCACGTCTCTTCTCTGGCCAGCCCATCGCCGGCATCACCTTCGAGCTCTCCGCCATCGCTGCGGTCGTCATCGGCGGCACCAGCCTATCGGGTGGCAAGGGCGGGATCCTGGGTACGCTCGTCGGCGCCATCTTCATCGCCACGCTCATCAACGGGCTGGTCATCCTGAACACGTCTTCCTTCTGGCAGCAGGTGATCATGGGACTGGTCGTGCTCGCCGCGGTCGGTATCGACCAGTACCGCAAGCGCCTGGCCTCCGGTCGCGTCTGAGGACCGGCCGATGCCCGACCAGAGCCTGGATGCTCGATTCGACTTCGCTGCTGAGCTCATCGCCGAAGCGGGTGAGCATGCGTTCGGCTTCTTCCGCAACCGGGAGTCGCTGCGCATCACACCGAAGGGTCGCCAGGACATGGCCAGCGAGGCTGACGTCACCACGGAGAAGATGATCCGGGACCGGCTCTCGGACCGTTTCCCGCGGGACGCCTTCCTCGGCGAGGAGACCGGCCGGGGAGAGGTGGCAGATGCGGAGGGCATCTGGGTCGTCGACCCCATCGACGGCACGCAGCCTTTCGTCCATGGGCTGTCTTCCTGGTGTGTCTCGATCGCCTATGTTCGCGACGGCGTCGTCGAGATGGGCCTCGTCAACGCGCCCGTGCGTGACGAGATGTTCGTGGGCCGACGGGGGCTGGGCGCCACCCTCAACGGCACGGCTATCTCCGTGGCTGACGCTGCTCGCTTCGATGACGGCATCCTCGGCATCGGCTACTCGCCACGCATCGGGGCCGAGGACATCGTCCCGGTCATCGACCGGGTCCTGCGGGAGGGGGCGATGTTCTATCGCGATGGCTCCGGCACGCTGGACCTCTGCTATGTCGCCTGTGGGCGGCTCATCGGCTACGTCGAGCCCCACATCCAGGCCTGGGACTCCCTCGCTGCGGTGGCTATCCTCGAGGCGGCCGGTGGCCGCGTGAGCGACGTGCTCTCCAACGATGCCATGTGGGTGGGGGCGCCGATCGTGGCCACCACGCCGGCGCTGTACCCGGAGCTCGCGCGCGTCATGGGTTTCGCCGACGCCGACTGAACCGACTCAGATGTGCGAAACCATCCCGCGACGTGCCATGCCGCGGTCGTAGGGTTGGGGTACGACACCCGATTCGGCGCAGGAGGAGCACACCGATGACCACGCAGTACGTCGCCGTCCTGGGCGACCCCGTCGAGGGCAACCCCACTTCGATCATGCAGAACGCGGCGTTCGAACACGCTGGACTGGACTGGCGCTACCTCGACATCCGGGTGCGCGCGGAGGACCTCGAGGACGCCATCAAGGCGGCGCGCGTTCTCGGATTCGGTGGCCTGAATTGCACGATCCCGCACAAGGTCGCGGTCATCCCCCTGCTCGATGGCCTGGAGCCGTCCTCGGAGATCAGCGGGGCCGTCAACACCATCGTGCGCCAGCCGGACGGGCGGCTCATCGGCTCCAACACCGACGGTTCCGGCTTCGTCTGGTCCATCCGCGACTCCGGCATCGACCCCGCTGGTCTCGATGTCGTCATCCTCGGCGCTGGGGGTGCGGCTCGAGCGGTGGCCGTGGAGCTGGCCCTCGCCGGGGCCAAGCGCGTCACCATCGCCAACCGTACAGCCCCCAATCGTGACGAACTCGTCGGCATCCTCGACACGAAGACGTCGGTGGAAGCCGTGGCCCTGCCGTGGGAGGCCACGCTCGCGGTGCCACCTTGCGATGTTCTCGTCGATTGCACGCCTGTGGGCATGGGCACCGGCGCCGCCGCCGAGGCGCATGTCGACGTCGACCTCTCCGCCCTCTCGGCCAGCACCGTCGTGTGCGACCTCAACCCCGAGACGCCGGAATCGGCCTTCCTGCGCATGGCTGCGGCCCGTGGCCATCGCACACTCGACGGTCTGGGCATGCTCGCGCGCCAGGGTGCGGCCGGCTTCAAGGCCTGGACCGGCGAGGAGGCGCCGCTCGAGGTGATGGTCAAGGCCCTCGGCGGGTAGACGCGGAACGACGCCCGCCAGGCCTGGTGGGCCGGTGGCGGACGTCGTTCAGTTGCTGTGCGGCGTCGTCCCGCCGCGAGAGTGTTCGCTAGGAGGCGGCGGTCGGCGGCGGGTCGGCGGGCTTGGCCTCTTCGGCCGTGCCCATGCCGGGAGCCGGCTTGGCGTTGGCGGCCGCGTTGGCGGCCTCGAGCTGCTCGATGGCAGCGACCTGCTCAGGCGTCAGCTTGGAGCGCTCGTTCGCGACGAAGGCCTGCTGGACACCCGGGTAGCTCAGGTACAGGAAGATCGCGCCGGCCAGCAGCCAGGGGATCGTCTGGACCTCATACGTACCGCCGAACAGCAGGGCGAAGAAGCCCCAGATCAGCGTGAACAGGCTGATGAACAGGCCGAACTGGACCGCGTACGCCCGCAGGTTCCAGAAGCCGATGGCGACCCAGGCCCTGATAGCTGCGATGAGCTGCGACCACAGGGCCGCGCCCGACTGCGCATCCGGGTAGGTCACGGACTTGCCCACGATCTCGAAGCTGACGATGCCGAGATACACGAGCACCAGGTAGATCTGGTACAGGGTGGCTAGGCCGGCGCCGGCCGCCAGCAGGATCACTCCGATGGGTCGTCTCATATCTCTCCCGTGCACCTGTCTTGCTTGGGTCGTATGCGTCATGCGAGCGTAGCAGTCTGCTGCACGCTTGGCGAACATCCTACGCACCTGCTGAACGTCCCACGTAGCCACTGGCCCTTTCGTCCCATACGCCGGGGCGCTCTGGGGCCTCAGTGTGTGGTCGCGGACCAGAAGTGTGGCATTCGGTCACCAGATGGCCCTCGCCGCCGCTGCGCACCCCCGGATTCCGTCGTTCGGACACCTACACTGGCGACCCTGCTTCTCTTGGAGGAACCATGTTCAGTCAGTCCGCGGACAAGCCGGCCACCGACGAGTCGACCGCTCCCGCCGGCATGCGCGAGCTGCCCCCGCAGCCGGCCAAGCCGGTGATGCCCGCCTACAGCGCCACCACCCCGGCTGCCCCTGTCTCCGGATCCGAGCTCGAGCCTGAGCCGGCCGAGGCCGGTCCCGGTCCCGACGATTCCGTCATCGCCAAGGATGATCATCTGGAGGGCACGTTCACCTCACGCGGCACGGTCGTGGTCATGGGCTCCGTCAAGGGCCGCATCGAGGCCGTCCAGGTCCGCATCGAGGACGGTGCCACCGTCGATGCCGACGTCATCGTCGACGAAGCCATCATCGCGGGCGAGTTCACGGGCAACCTCACCTGTCGCGAGCGCCTGGAGGCGCGCGCCAGTGGTCGCATCAACGGCCGCGTCGAGACCTTCAAGCTGATGCTGCACGAAGG
>CAYZDQ010000338.1:0-3570 GCA_964476955.1 uncultured Anaerolineaceae bacterium | reverse complement strand
ACCGCTAGTTCGCCAACTACGCCTTGAGGCTGGCCGGGACCGCCTTGTGGCGCTCGGGCGCGGTGATGAACTTCTCGACCGTGGCCTTGTTGCCGGTGATGCCGAGCTGCTCGAAGATGAACTTCATCTTGGCCTGCTGGTCCGCGATGATCTGATCCTTGACATCGAGGTCCCACAGGTCGCGCTTGATCGGGCCCAGGGCCTTCTTGCGGGTCTTGTACACGAACTGGACGTCGGTCTGGCCCTCGGAGCGCTCGTCGGCGCACTCGGTGTTGCAGAACTCCTCGACCACCGCATACAGCTCGGCCGGGAAGAGCTCGTGCTCGTAGAGGGTGTTCTGGAAGCCGGTGGCCAGGTGGACCTCGGCGGTCTCGGCCTCGGGGAACTTGTGGAAGAGCTCATCGGGCAGCGTGGAGGCACCGTGCTGGACCGCTCCGGCCAGGCCGTACTCGCGGGCCACGATGCCCAGCTCACGCAGGACCTCGAAGTCCAGCGCGACCTCGGCGACCTTGCCATCAGCGGTGGGCACACCACCGTGGCTGGTGCCGGTCTGGCAGCTCACCTTCGAGAGGCCGATGGCATCCGCGCCCGCGCGGGCCGCGAAGTCCTTGTTGAAGCCGTCGAGGTAGGCGCGCAGCTCCTCGGGGGTGGAGTTGCTCTTGCCCACCTCGCCGATCTCGCCGCCGATGCTGATGACCAGCTCCTCGTTCTCGCGGATGAGGGCGGCCAGCTCCGCGGCACGGGTGTAGTTCTCCTTCTGCTGCTCATCGAGCAAGTCATAGGAGAGGTCGACCAGCGTGGAGGAGTCGATGTCGATGTTGCCGTAGCCCACGGACATCGCGTTCAGCGTGGCTTTGTGCAGCGCGTCGGTGACCTGGTCGGGATCCACCGCGTAGCTCTTGGCGTTCCACTGGTAGTGGTCACCCTGGATGAAGATCGGGCCCTCCCAACCAGCATGGATGGCACCGGCCAGCACGCTGGTGATGTACTCACCGGGGCGCTGGAAGGTGTAGGCCTGCTCAGAACGGGCCAGCTCCCAGATGGGTGAGCCGGCACCGAGCTCCATGGCGGCGCGGCAGCCTGCGGCGGCCATGTCGAAGACCTGCGTGCGCAGGTTGATGGCCGGCTCGGACCAGCCGCTGTACTCGTCACGGCTACGGGCCATGTACAGCTCATGGATGCTGGCGGAGCGGCAGTTCAGCTCCTGGGAGGCTTCCCAGACGATCCAACGGGCGGCCTCGACGACGGCCTCGTCCTCGCTGAAGGTCGCGCTCCAGGCGACGTCCTTGATACCGGTGGCGCGGAAGGCCGCGACGTCTTCGATGACGAGACGCTCGCCCTCGATCCGACAGATGCCGTCGAGGTAGGAGACGAGCTCGCTGACAGACGCAGCGACACGAGGGGCGGTCATGTGGAACCTCCAGTGGGCGTCGAGCAGACGCAAGTGTGCTTTCTGCCGAGGATGCTACTACCTGACACCTAGTCTCACCCGTGCCCGTCGGCCCGCCCGAGTGGGTCCGCCCGTCACGAATGGACACAGGCGCGGCAAGTCTTCCGGCCCGGGCGGATACTGCGCACGACATGCACGCACTAAGGACCCTCGCTGCGGCGGTCGTCACCGCCTCGCTGCTGGCGACTCCAGCCGTCACGTCGGCCCAGTCCGAGGCTCTGCCGGACGGCGGAGCCACTCCAGCGGCGCTGGGACCGGACGGGAGACTCCCGCTGGAAGGCACCTCCTGGCGCCTGCGGGGCTATCGCTGGAACGGGGTCGAGCGTGAGCCCGGCCCGGAGGTCGCGGCACGCATGACCCTTGCGGGCGGAAGGCTCGATGCCTCAGGTGGCTGTACGCGGATCAAGGGTGCGTATGGCGCGGTCGGTAGCGCGATCGACTTCGAGCTGAAGCGACTCAAGAACAACGACTGCGGGGAGCAGACCACGCTGGTCCAGCTGGGCATGGTCGACGGTTTGCGGAAGGCCACCCGCTTCGAGATCACCGCGACCACTGACGGCAGCGAGGCCCTGGCGCTCTTCGGGACCGGCGGCGCTCCCCTCCTCTACTTCGAGCCCGACCACGTCGGCACTCTCGACGCAGCCGACTGGGTGTTGGTGGCATACACGCATGGCGAGGAGCGCGTGGCGGCGGACATCGAACAGCCAGCACGATTGAGCTTCCGGACGCGGAAGGCCGACGTCGCCCAGCGGTCGTCCTCGGGGCGGCTCAACGCCTCCAGTGGATGCAACGGGATCGTCGGTGACTTCTACCAGCACGCTGACGTGCTCAGCTTCGGCCCGCTCGAGTCGACAGCGGCTCCATGCACCCCGGCTGTCACGGCCCAGGAGGAGACGCTGCTGGCCGTGCTCGATAGCACCGCCGTGCGTCTGGAGCTCGAGCCCGACCAGCTGGTCCTCACCGCCACCGAGGGCGACTCACTCGAGTTCACCAGCACGCAGCCGCTGGAAAGCACGACCTGGATGATGGTCAAGTTGGCGTCGGCCGATCGAGTGCCTGAGCTGGTCACTCTCCGTCTGGAGGCGGGGGTCGTCAGCGGCCAGGCCCCCTGTGGGCCGTTCAGCGCGACCTATGCCACCGACGGCCGCTTCATCACCTTCGGCGACGTAGCGGTAGCGGGCGACGACAGCTGCGACCTCTTCCCGCTCGAGCGCGAGCTACGCGCTGTGCTGCGATCGGCGGTCATGCTGGACCGGGACCACCCTCAATTGCGCCTTCGCGATGCTCAGGGGCGGATCATCGCCCGCTTCAAGGCGCCGAGTGGGCCCTGAGCCATCGGTCAGTGGGTATGGTCGTCCGGGTCCAGCAGTCCGCCGTGGAACGGTGACGGTCGGGCGGCAAGGCGCTCGGGCGCGGGGACTCGACCCGGCTCGGTCGCGAGATACGACGTGACCTGGTCTGCCATGCTCGCTCGCCCAGCCGAGAAGGCGAGCTCGACGAGAAACCGCGCGCGTTCGGTGCGACGCCCTTCGAGGTCGGCTTGCGAGCGGTCGATCCGATCCGCCAGCTCGGGCGTGATGCCCCACGCGTAGTCCTCGTAAGCGCCGACGGCGCCGTCCCAAGCCGCCAACACGGCCGGTGGTCGTCGCTGCAGATGCCCCTGCGCGTCGCGTTCGGTGGGGCGCAGATAGTGGACCGATGTGCAGCGGAGGCCGGCTTCCGCTTCGTCGAGGATGAGCACCAACCCGAGGCGTCGGATGCCGTCCGAAGGCAGGCCAGCTTCCTCAAGGCCGCTCAGGACCCCTTCCAGGTCGGCTGCCGTGACCGTCGCACCGAAGGCGAGACCGCCACGGAGTAGCGCCGTCAGTCGTTCGGTCGCAAGGGAGCCGTCGTCGGCATCGACCAGGACCCACTCGTCCGTGCTGTCGATAGACAGCAGCGCGGCGGCCAGCGCTGCTCGCTGTTCGGCCGTCGCCGGGCCCGCCACGAGCAGCGGCACGCGCCCTTCGATGAGCAGCCAGAGCAGGGCGGCGGTGGCAGGATCGAGCACGCCGTCGCGGAGCAGAGCGGGGAGTTCCATGGGTCGCACCTCCGCAGTATCCGACACTCCGGTGAAGTGG
>CAYZDQ010000337.1:3242-3579 GCA_964476955.1 uncultured Anaerolineaceae bacterium | reverse complement strand
GTCGAGGTGGTGGTTCTGGTAGTTCTCGACGATGACGTCGGTCATGTCCAGCGTCTGCCCACCCACGAGCATGCGATGGGGCTTGTCGCGACTGGTGCCCAGGATGGTGCCGCCGATGGTGAGGATGCCCGACAGCTGCGACTTGTCGAGATCGAGCGCACGGTTCTCCATCAGGCCTCGGAAGCCATCGCGGAAGCCGATCACGTGCATGTCGTACTCGGCGATGGCGGTCTTACCCACGCCCCGGATGGCCGCGTTGAGCCCGGGGCTGTCGCCGCCGGCGGTGAGTATGCCGATCGTCTTGGACATCGAGCCGGCCTTTCCTGTCGGACCTAGC
>CAYZDQ010000337.1:0-3232 GCA_964476955.1 uncultured Anaerolineaceae bacterium | reverse complement strand
GTGCTCGGGCAGGGTCTCCGCCATCGCTGGGTCGAAGCCCGGACCCTTGAGCGAGCCATCGGCCTCGAAGAAGGCCGCGTAGCGATCGCGGTGATCAGCCGCGTAGCTGAAGGCCTCAGCGATGCCGACAGGCTTGAGCTCGGGGTGCTGCGCCAGCATCTCGGCGGGGCCCAGGCCATGGCTGCGCATCTCGAGCAGGTTGCGCACGGTCAGGCGTGTGCCGTAGCAGAAGGGCTCGCCGTTCATCACCAACGGGTCCGCGGCGACCCACTTGATGGTCATCAGACGACCGTGTCGTCGCCGAAGCCGGCGCCCTTCCAGACGAAGCGGACCGCGGCGTTGCCCTCGTGGTCACCGGCCAGGCGGCGGTGGTGGCGCATGCGCTCGATCCAGGCATCCATGGGGGCACGGATGATCTCCGCGTCGGCGCTGGGTCCGATAGCCACGGCCGCTTCGGCCAGGCCACGCAGCAGTGAGACCACGTCGTTCATGCGCACGCCACGTCGCCGGTACGTCGGCACCAGCGTCTCGCCGTAGATCACCACGAAGCGATCCTCGCCGGTCTCGACCGCACGCGCGAGCTGCTCGATGTGGCGCTCGTAGTCGCGCAGGAACGTGCGCAGCATCAGCTCGTCGTAACGCTCGGCCAGCGTCGCGTCCACGCGCAGGGCAGCATCGAGGGCCGTGGCCGCGAGGCGGTCGGCGGCGCGCAGGCGCGCAGCGACTCCGGGGTGACCGGCGGTGGTGTCGGACGGCGGGAGGCCGGTGGCTGGATGTGACATGGGCGAGCAACAGTCTAGCGACCTCGGCGAGCAACGCACACACCGGAGTGGTCGCTCGATGGGCCGGTCGGTGCGCACGGGTCGATTCGTCTGCCATCGCGAGCTCATCGGTGTGGTCGTCAGGAGTCCGCTCCGAGTGACGAGACTCAGGCACGGTCCCCGACCCGCGCCGAAGTCGCAATCCTGGTCTGATGTCCGCGTGGAGTCCGTTAGCCGGCTGTGCCGCAGCATCGACAGCAGGAATCACCTCCCACCGTCTCGATCCCATTCGCGATGGGGCATGGTTGACGGCCGGCACCGGGTCGATTCGAGGTACCGACCCGTCTAACGGTCCCCACGCACGCATCTGACCAGGAACCTGCCGCTGTCGACCGCCCCGGCCCAGCGCCGACCGACGTGCGGCTAGAGTTGGAGCCATGACGACACCGGGTGAGCTGCGTCCGACCGGCAGCGCACCACCACCGATCCGCACGGAGACAGGCTGGGCACGCCTGCGGCCACGCTCGACCGCGATGGCCGTGCTGGAGGCAACGCTGGTCGGCCCTCTCGCAGCCGTGGTCTGGGCCCTGCTCAAGGGTGTGCTCGAGTTCCCGGGTGTGCTCGCGGTGGCGGTCGTGGCGGGCTGGGCCATCGGCGCACTGCTGTGGCAGGTGCGGGCGAGGCCGGCGTTGGCGGCGCTCATCGCGGCCACGACCTGGCTGCTGGGGCTGGTGCTCACGTGGTTGGTGTCCATGGCCATCCTGCCGGGTTCGTCGCGCACCTTCCTCGAACGCGTGGAGGCCACACCCTTCCTCGAGTGGCAGGCACCACAGTTCGGGGTCATCGAGGCCCTGGGCCTGGTGCTCTATGTCGTCGCCGCGCTCTACGGCGCCCGGCCACGCTCGGCCTGAGGAGTCGGCTCGGAGCCACGACACCGTTTCACTCCCGCTCAGGCGCTGGTCTCTCCCACGAAAGGCATGCCGTCTTCCTCGACCGCCTTGAGGCTCATGCGCAGCGCGGCCGTCTTGGCCGTCGCCACCTCGCGCACGTAGGCCGCTTCCTCCTCTTCGGTCATGGCTCGCCCGCGCACGGCGTCCGGAGGCCGACCGACCATCAGCCAGGAGAGGTGATAGCGGTCCATCGAGCCCCAGGCCACGCGCAGGAACTCGTCGGAGGCCGCGATCCAGGTGCGCAGCGCAGCCATCGTGGGCAGGCGCTCGAGGCGCTCGCCTTCAGCGATGAGCGCGCCGATCGCGGTGATGTACTGGTCGCGAGTCACGCGCCCTATCATCGGCCCACATGACGACCCCTGCACTCCCACCCGGTGCGGCCGAGCTCGATTGGGACCTGGAGCCCGCGCTCGAGGTGGCAGCCGGCGCCGTGGCCGACGGCCAGCTGCCCTGTCTCGTCTTCGGCGTGGTCGATGCGGAGGGGCGCAGCGCGGTCGTGGCCGTCAGTGACGAGACCGCCGAGGTCCACGAGGACTCGGTCTTCTTCATCGCTTCGGTGACCAAGGCCATCGTGGCCACGGCGCTGATGCAGTACGTGGACGAGGGCCGCCTCGACCTGCTCGCGCCGCTGGCGCGCTACGTGCCCGAGTTCGACGGCGATGGCCGGGAGGCCGTCAACGCCTGGCACCTGCTGACCCACACCTCCGGGCTGCCCGACATCTCGGCACAGCGGATGCGCTCCGAGCGTCCCACGTACGCGCGCATCCTGGCGGAGACCCTGGGCTCGGTGCCACGCTGGGAGCCGGGCACCCGCTACGAGTACAACTCGGCCGCCTGGTGCCTGCTGGCAGAGACGATGGCGCACCTGAGCAGCTCGGGCTGGCCGGAGGTCCTGCAGGCACGGCTGCTGGGTCCGTTGGGCATGACCGACACCACCTTCGACGGTCGCGGGCTGAGAGACCGCATCGTGCCGGTCGCCGGCGTGGGCGCCAACAATCGTCTGGTGGCGGAGGTGCTGCTCTGGTTCCTCTCGCGCGCGGCGCTGCCCGGTGGCGGACTCTTCGGGACCGTGCCCGACCTGCTGCGACTGGGACACGCGCTGCTGGTGCCGGGCCTGCTCACCCGGGCCACGATCGCGGCCATGGCCGAGCAGCAGATCGCGGGCATCCCCCACATCGCCGAAGACGGCCACGTGTCCTACGTGGAGCACGGGCTCGGGTGGCGCCGGTCGGGTGGTGGCTGGCCCGCTGGTGAGCGGGTGCTGACCCATGGCGGGCGGTCCGGCTCGCGCCTGTGGATCGACCCCGAGCGAGGCTTTGCCTTCGCCCTCGTGACCAACGTCTGGGGCGTCTCGTCGGAGGTGGCCATGGCCGTCCTGGAGCAGGTCTACGGGACGCGACCGGCCTGAGGGCCCGCTCGACCATCCGCTCGCCAGCGTCGCTGGCCGACGTCGCTAGAAGCCACCCTCCTCGACCGCGAAGTCACGCATCGGCTTCTTCATCTCCTGTGAGAAGCGGCCCA
>CAYZDQ010000336.1:2580-3582 GCA_964476955.1 uncultured Anaerolineaceae bacterium | reverse complement strand
AGCACCTGGCCATCAGCGAGATGGTTCTGCGAGAGCGACTTGCGGGCGGCGAGGCCATGCTCCCGCAGGTAGCGCTCGACAGCCTCGGGACCGAGGTGGGCGGGATCGAGCTCACTCCCCTCCCGCACCATGTCAGACGGCCAGCTTCAGCGAGGGCCGGGCGTCGAGCGCACGATCGCCGCGAGCGCCGGCGCGGTAGCGATGATAGCCGGCAGCGCCGATCATGGCCGCATTGTCGGTGCACAGACCCGGCCGCGGCACGATCAGTGGAATGCCCTGGCCGCGCGCACCCTCGTCGATGCGATCACGCAGGACGCTGTTGGCGGCGACGCCACCACCGAGGATGATCGACTTCGCGCCGAGCTCGCGCGCGGCTCGCAGCAGCTTCGTCGAGAGCACGTCCACGACCGATTCCTGGAAGGCCCAGGCCAACTCGGCGACGTCGGCCTCGGCGAGGTCGGAGCCGTCGAGCTCGCGCGATCCGGTGGGCAGGCCCAGGACCTGCGCGACCTCGTGTCGCGCAGCGGTCTTGAGGCCCGAGAAGGAGAAGTCGTAGCTCTCCCCCATCCAGGCACGTGGGAAACGGCGGTCGCGAGCGCTCGCACCGGCGGCTGCCTTCATGATGGCCGGGCCGCCCGGGTAGGAGAGCCCGAGCAGCCGTCCGACCTTGTCGAAGGCCTCGCCCGCGGCGTCATCGACAGTCTGCCCCAGGAGGCGGTAGGTGAGGTGGTCCTCCATCTCCACGATGAAGGTATGCCCTCCGCTGACCACGAGCGCGACCAGTGGGAACTGCGGTGCCGGCTTCTCCTCCTCGTCGGGGTCCAGCAGCCAGGCCGCGTAGATGTGCCCCTCGAGGTGATTGACCGGCACCAGCGGCAGGCCCAGGCTCCAGGCCAGCGTCTTGGCCATGGTGATGCCCACCAGCAGCGAGCCCGCCAGACCGGGACCCTCCGTCACGGCCACCGCGTCGACCTCGGTCCAGTCCTCGATGCCGGCACGCTC
>CAYZDQ010000336.1:0-2570 GCA_964476955.1 uncultured Anaerolineaceae bacterium | reverse complement strand
CAGGTGGGCTCGAGCAGCGACCTCCGGCACGATGCCGCCGGTGGCCGAGTGCAGCTGCACCTGGCTGGCGATGACGCTCGCGACGATGCGCCGCCCGTGCTCGACGACCGCGACCGCGGTCTCATCGCAGGAGGACTCGACCGAGAGGATGCGTCCGCTGCTCATGCGTCGAGCACCTCTGGCGGGTCATCGGGATCGGGCACGTAGCCGGGGTCGTCGATGAGCACCTCCATGCGGTAGCGAGCGGCCTTCTCCGCCATCAGGCGCTGCATGTCCGGCATCTCCAGCCGGTCGGTGGTCATGATCAGGGCGTCCTCGCCATTGTCCGAGTAGTAGCGCGGGCGCACGCCCACGGGCCTGAAGCCGAACTCCCCGTAGAGCTTGCGCGCGGCGGCATTGCTGAGGCGCACCTCGAGGGTGCACACAGCGGCGCCGAGATCGGCGCACATGGCCATCAGCTCAGAGAGCAGCAGGCCGCCGATGCCGCGACGTCGGTAGGTCGGCAGCACCGCGAACGTGGTCATGTGGGCTTCATCGACCATCAGCCAGATGCCGGCATAGGCGATGACTCGCGCACCGGCACGAACCACGATGTAGCGAGCCATGCGGTTGGACTCGAGCTCCTCGCGGAAGGCGTACGGCGGCCAGGGCGTAGGGAACGAAGCGCTCTCGATGGCATGGACGGCCGGGATATCCTCTGCGGTCATCTCCGTGACCGACAGCCTTACCGGAGGTCGGGCGACCATCCCAGGTCCTCCGCGGCTCGTTTGACGCCACGCGGCAGGGCCACGTAGGCGGGGGTCAGCTCGGCGGCATCATCGGTGTCACCACTCGCGAGGCGAGCGCGCGCCAGCTGCAGCAGTGCCTCCGGCAGGGACTGCACGGCCGCTGCCCCGAGCGCCACCGCTCGCTGGCCGAGGGTCCCGGGATCCATGTCCACGGCCAGGGCTGGGTCCTCCGCCACCGCCGCGGCCAGCTGGTCAGGCGCGATCAGCAGCGGATCGGTCCCGGCCCGTGAGAGATAGTGGTCGCGAGCACCGGCGGGCAGCACGACCACAGCGTCGGCCACGCCGCTCGCGGCACGCAGGGCATCCGAGGACATCACGCCGACCAGGGGCAGGGTGCGGGCATAGGCGATGGTCTTGACGGTGGCCAGTCCCACGCGCAGGCCGGTGAACGAGCCCGGGCCGGTACCGACGGCCAACCCTTCGACCTGGGCCAGGCTCAGTCCGGCCTCCGCCAGGACCTCGTCGATCTGCTCGAGCACGTGGCAGCCATGACGATGCTGCACCTCGCGCCGGCTGATCGCCAGCGATGTCTCGCCACCGACCACGACCAGGCTCGCACGGGTGGAGGTATCGACCGCCAGGACGGGACCGAGCGCGCTCATACAGCCGCCGCCTGCCAGGCCCGTGCGGCCGACGCGTAACGCTCGGCCACCGCACCGTGGCCGCTGATCTCGATATCACGCGTCTCGGTGCCGGTGGGCTCGATGGCCACCGTCAGGCGAGCGGGATCAAGGCCCTCGTCGAGGCGGTCCGCCCACTCCGAGAGTGTGACGCCGTCGTCTTGACGCTCATCGAGCAGACCTCCCGCAAGCACCTCACCCGCATCCGCCAGCCGGTACAGGTCCTGGTGGAAGAGCGTGAGACGCCCCTCGTACTCGGCCATGAGTGTGAAGCTGGGGCTGTTGACGACGTCGTCGATACCGAGGCCCACGGCGAAGCCCTTGGCGAACTGCGTCTTGCCGGCGCCGAGCGGGCCCACCAGCGCCAGTCGGTCGCCCGGTTCCGCCACGGGTGCGAGCGCAGCGGCGAAAGCCCGCGTGGCCCCGGTGGAGTCAGTGCTCACACGCAGGCGCACGATCGGCGTCGAAACAGGGTCGGAGGTCGTCATCGACGGCGAGGTTAGCCGAGTCGCTCGAGGACGGTCAGCGGCACGCAGTGACGCTCGAGTGAACCATCCCCCGCACGCAGCTCCACGAAGCCACCGGGCGCGTAGGCGCCACCCGGCCATCGTCGGGGCCCGGACAGTCCCACCAGCGTGCCTTCGTGATCACGGTGCTCTCCGCTGGTGACCCGGACGGTGTCCGGCGGGCGAGACACGGCAGCCAGGAGTGGCGTCGGGTCACCGTCGACCACCAGCGTGCGCGAGTCAGGCAGGAGGCCGGCCAGGCGCCCGTTCGCGGCGATCAGCAGATCCCACAGGTGCGTAGGGATGGGGGCGCGTCCGTAGCCGCCGAGAGCCAGCAGTCCGAAGGGGGCGCCCGCGTGCAGTGCCGCCCGCTGGCGCGCCTCCGAGGAGGTCAGCTGGCGCAAGTCACGACTGGCCACTCCACCGGCGATGACGCCGGCGACGCCGATGGCGCGCGCGCGCGACATGGCCTCGACGTCGATGCGTGAGCCGACCACGAGGATGGCCCCGGCCGCACCGACGTCGATGCGCGAGGCCTGCAGCTCCGCGTCGCGCTCGTCCACCGCGACCATGATCCGACCATACGTGGGGCGGCCCCAGCCGACGCGGGCATCGACCGCCACGCCCTCGGCTCGCAGGTCGAGGCGGGCCGGCGT
>CAYZDQ010000335.1:0-3586 GCA_964476955.1 uncultured Anaerolineaceae bacterium | reverse complement strand
CGGCATCGACCATGAACTCCCCGACCGTCTGGTCGCGCGTGAACTGCCGCAGACGCTCGCCGCGCAGGTAGTAGCCGCGCGAGTCGCCGACGTGGAAGATGTAGCCCCGCGGCCACAGCAGCATCACCATCGTTGCGGTGGTTGCCGGCCGCGACCCGGCCATAGCCAGCTCCCGCTTGACCCTCTCGTCGGCCGCCCGCATCGCCGCCTCGAGCCGTTCGATGAACTCGTGCTCCTCGTCCGTGCCGCTCATGTGGAAGCAGCCGGACGCCGCGGCGACCTCCCACGCCAGCGTCTCGATGGTCTTGCGGCTGGCCAGCTCGCCGGCGGCGCTGCCGCCGACTCCGTCGGCGACGACGAAGAGCCACGCCTGCTGCTCGCCCTCGAGAGCGCCGTCCTGCAGGCTGCAGTGCAGCGTTTGCATCGACCGCTCGAGTCGGGAGATGAGGAACTGATCCTCGTTTTGCTTCCTGACCTTACCGACGTCGGTCAGCCCGAAGACGTCGATCACCGGCTTGCTGGACGGCTGGTCGCTCAGGCCCCATCCACCGTAGACCGCGCCAGACGCTCGAAGGCTTCCTCGACGCCGTCGCCCGTCAGGGCGCTGGTGACAAAGTAATCCAGCCCTTCCTGCCGCAGCCGCTCGTAGTCTGACTCCCCCATGACCCAGTCATCGGTGAGGTCGTTCTTGTTCAGCGCCACCACCATCGGAACCTCGCCGAGGGTGTCTACGCACGTATCGCGCAGCTCGTAGACCTCTTCGAGGGTCTCACGTCGCGTGCCGTCGACGACGAGGAGGACGCCCGCCGCGCCACGAATGTAACTCACCTGGACGTCCTCGAAACCGTCGCGGCCGGCGAGGTCCCAGAGAACCAGGCTCACGGTCCGACCGCCGCCCACGACCTCCTTGCGATCGATCTTCACGCCGACCGTCGAGTGGTACTTCTCGAAGAACTTGGAGTACACATACTGCCGCACCAGACTCGTCTTGCCGGTGGCGAACAGACCGACCATGCAGATCTTCTTCTGGATCACCGAGCTCTCGGCCATTTAGGGTCCTCCTTCGGCCCTGCCCCAACCCTGGAGCGAAATGGAGAACGACACGCTGCGATTCAGGCGACCAGGGTCCGTCCCCTCGGCACCGGGGAGCGGATCGGAGATCCCGAGCCCGACGACCGACACGGCGTGCGGCTCGAGTCCACGTTCGACGAGGGCCGCCAGCACGGCGTCGGCCCTTCGCCCGCTCAGTTGCAGATTGGTCTCCTCGCTCCCCGTGCTGTCGGTGCGGCCGACGAGCTCGAGCCCCAGCCGGTAGCCGACCGCGTCCGCTTCACGCCGCAGCGCCGCCAGCCGCGGCGCCAGATCGTCGAGCAACGCCAGGGATTCGGCGGAGAGCCGTGCCGAGCCGAGGGTGAACAGGACGCGCCGGGACACGATCTCGTCGACGACCTCCACGACATCGGGGGGAACCGTGACCTCGAGCGGCGACAGATCGAGCCGCAAGATCCCGGCCAGGCCACGGGCGCGCGATTGGGCCAGCAGCACCCAGCGAGCCGATGCCGTCCCGCGGCCGATCAGCACACCGTCGGCCAGGGTCAACTCGACTCCCGCCGGCGGGGCCAGTGCCTTCTCGGAGCGGGCCAGCAGAATCTCCGAGTCGAACGACAGGTACGGCTCCCAACGACCGCGCACGCGCTCCTCGTCCACCCCCAGCTCGCCCAGGACCACCAGAGGATCGCGCGCCAGCGGATCACGCAGCCCCTCGAAGCTCCAGCGCCGGAGGCCGCGATCGGCATCGATGAGCGTCAGCCCCGGCTCGGCGCGCAGCGCGGTCACGGCCTCCCGCCAGGAGAGGCGCGAGCGGATACCGAGGAACAGCAGTGCCAGCAGCACCACGCCGGCCAACGCCCAGACGATCCTCGGCGTCCGACTGCGCGCCTCCCGGCGGTCGGTCGCGACAACGGTCTCGAGCAGATCGGCCAGGAGCGGCTCGGCCGGCTCGAGAGCAGCGGCATCACCGTCGACCTCATCGAGCTGTACCCGGAACTGCAGATGGATGGTCTCCAGGACCGCCTGCACGTCGCCGAGCAACTCTGGGGGCGGCTCGTCCCTGACGACGGCGGCCAGGTTGGCCAGAGGCCCGGCCTCCACCATCACCGTCAACTCCCCGACCATGAACCGCCGCAGACCACCCGCTGCGCTGGCGTCGAAGGAGTCGGCGACGAAATCACGAATGGCGGTCAGCATCCCCGACACCAGGTCGGGATCCTGGGCCTTCGACTCGGCCAACGCGACGTGGCCGAGCCTCAGCCCCGACTCGCCGTGAATCAGGAAGACCTGCTCGACCCGGTAGACCAGGGCGTGCTTGAGGACGATCTGGGCATAGGGCACCCCGGTCCGCAGGGCCTCGAGCCGCCACTTCAGGCCCTGCAGGCTGAAGCTGTGCTCGATGGCGCGATTCAACGTCTCGACGAAGCCCGAGATGGTGTCCGAGATCGCCTTGCGCACGGCCGGACCCAGGACCGGGTAGATCGCCTGCGCGATCTGCTGCGGATTACGCTGCACCGACTCGCTGATGCCCGCCTCGAGGGTCGGGACCAGGGCGCGCCCGAGGCTGTCGTCCCGGGCGGCGCGCAGGCAGACCGCCTCGGGCAGCTGGTCGGCGACCTCCTCCGGTGTCAGCTCCCAGGCGTCGATGCGCTCCCGCAGCTCCTCGAGGTCGCGGCGCTCCTTGTCCAGCAGAAGCTCACGGAGCCGCTCGAGCTCCTCGGCCGGACTCCCAACCGCATCCGGCTGCACCTCTTCAGCGGTCTTCTCCGAGTCGATCGGCCGCGTCGGATCCGCCACCGGACCTCCCTAGTCGCCTGAATCCTCCAGGATGCCCGCCAGCCGCCGCGCCATGTCGGTGTAGAGCTCGACCAGCGAGGAGATGTCCGTTTTTTCCGACCTGAGCTCGAGCACGTAGCGGTCGATATCTCCGGTGAGCCGCTCCGACAGCGCGTCAATGTCCGCCGAGAGGGACCTGCCGAGGGTCAGCACCTGGTCGCGCATTTCTGCGTCCGACTTCGAGGCCGCGTCGTCCAGCTGGGAGAGGCCCTTGTCGAGATCCTCGAGGCCCTGCTTCATGTCGGCACGCAGCGCCTCGAGGCTCTCGGCGCGCTTGGCCTGCTCCGTCTTGAGCCGCTCGCTCAGCGTTTCGCCCTGCTTCTTCAGCCGCGCATCCAGGCCGGCGAGCTGCTTCGAGAAGTCCTTCTGGGCGCTCTCCAGATCCCGCTGTAAGCGCTTCTCGAGCTCCGCCAATCGGCGATCGACCGTGCGCATCTGAGCGCCGAACAGGATGTCCCGTACCTGATCGATACTCTCCGCGGCCGCCGCCGCAGCCGCCTCCTGCGTTTCTTCCTTCTTCGTCGCCATGGTGCTCTCTCTCTCGCGGGGTTACCGGACTCCGAGCGAACCCACGCCACATCGAACGCCGGCCGGCCACCGGACGACACGCGGCCGAGCTCCGCTCTCCCGGGGCACGTGAATCCGCTTCCTAAGTTGCCTAGCGGCAGAATAAGCGATGGGACATTCCTTTCGTTCAGCA
>CAYZDQ010000334.1:0-3594 GCA_964476955.1 uncultured Anaerolineaceae bacterium | reverse complement strand
TGGCCCGGCTCGGCGACCAGTCTGACTACTCAGGCCGGTCGGGTCCCATTAGGCCTGGGCCGGCTGTGGTTACTCATCGGTGCCAGCGACCGTGACCATCGGACGATGGCCCCGGGCGCGGCGCCGGCCTAGGGTCACGCCCATGGATACGCGCAGCCTCGGCTATCTCGGTCTTGGCGCCCTGATGGCAATCGTCTTCGTCACCCTCATGGGGGTGCCCCCCGCGGTATGGATCACCGTCGTGCTCATCGCGGCCGGGATCGGAACCACCTATCTCATCCGTCGAGCCCAGGATGATGGCGTCGACGTCGCGAGCCGCATGGTGGCTCCAGACACGGACCTGTCCGGGCACGACCCGGAGCCGACGACCAGCGATGTGCCGGTCCGCGTCTCAGACGTCGATGTCGAGCTGGTCCGTGCGGCCGACGAGGCTGAGGGGACGCCGGCGGTCTGGCTACATCGGTCCGGTGGTCGCCGCGTGCACCGCTACGAGTCCCCTGACGCCTGGGTCGTCCAGCAGGTCTCGACCAAGGACCCGGACAACCCCAAGAAGCGCGTGATCGGAGAGACGCTGACGTTCGCCACGGAGTCCCAGGCGACCCGAGCAGCCGACGACCTGGCCCAGGGCGTGCGCCCGACGAACGAGCAGACCGACCGCGTCGCCCACCCGAGCCTCAGCGTCGAGCCTTCCCTCTAGCCTGACCCGCGTCCGAGTGGCTGGGCCGATCTAGGGCCAGGGCCAGGTGGAGATCCAGCGCGTGAGCGCCAGCGAAACGCCGTACAGCGCCACGACCACGACGATCCCCAGGGCGGTCATGGCCCGGCGGGTGCGTCCGCTCGGGTACAGCCACCAGCCGAAGAGCTTGTCCGCGGCCGGCACGAGGACCCAACCCAGGGCCACGACCGAGATGATGTTGGCCACGAACAGCGCCAGCCAGAACGGCAGCCCCGAGCCCACGAGCAGCGGATCCTGGATGAACCAGGCGGTCAGGAACACCACCGGGTAGAGCACCAGCAGCACCAGCATGTTGCGCTTCCAGGCCGGGGTCGACTCCGCCTCCCCGCCGGGCGCGTTGAACCAAGCGTCCAGCTCGTTGCGCACGATATGGACACGCGCCCGTGAATCGAAGGAAGCGCCTTCCTTGAGCAGCGCCGACCGCTCCCGGGAGGAGAGCCACGCGCGCATGTGTGCGTCGGTGTCGTAGCTGAGGATGGCCACCCAATCGGCCTGGACACCCTCGATCGGTGGCTCCACCTGGTAGCTGATGAAGCCTTCGAAGGCAGCCTGCGCCTCCGCCACGCGCGTGCTCCACTCGAGGAACTCACCCTCGCGCCCGGGATCCACCTGAGTGGTGAAGAGCGCCGATACGTGTCCCCGACGCCGTGGATCCGACGTGTACAGGTGAACGTCGACGTCGCCGAGCACGAGCGGCCGAACGGACTCGATCAGCGCCGCATGTTCCCCGGAGCCGGCCCACCTGGCCGCAGCCGCCCGATCGGCGAATCGATGCACGAGCACGCAGTCCTCGTCGAAGCCGGGGGTCGGCCGGGTGAGGTCGTAGTCCAGATGCCCCTCGCAGAGCTCGACCGCGCCGTTGTAGCGCCGCAGCCACTCCTCGAACTCGGACCGATGCTCGGTGTGCACTCGCACCTGCACCACGATGAGCTCGGGCGCGCCCGCGATGGGCGCAAGGTCAGCAGTCGTCCAAACCCCGCGACTCACGGCCACTCACCCTCCACGGGCCCCGTGGACCGCAGTGCGAGCCGCAGGAAGAAGTGAAGCCGGAGCGAGTCGAAGCCGGCCGAGCGATGTGTCACCGTCGCATCTTCGCCCAGTGAGGACCTCGCCGGGAAGCCCCGGCGCACGCGAGCCGCTGCCGGGGACGGTGGCCGGCATCGGCTGTAAGACACATCACAGCGCGACGAAGCGTCGCCGGTACGCTCGACGGATGTCTTCAGCTCGGGGTGCGGTCGCCATCCTCGGGGCCGGCGGCCATGGCCGCGTGGTCGCCGGCACGCTTCGTGCCGCCGGCTGGGACATCGCCGGCTTCTACGATGACGACGAGCAGCTCCTGGATCGCCGCATCGATGGCGTCCCCGTCGTCGGCTCGATCAGGTCGCTGGCCGACGAGCCGGGAAGGCCGGCGATCAGCGCTATCGGTGACAACGTGGCCCGCAAGCGCGCCGTCGGGACCCTCGACCTCGAGTGGGTGACCGTGGTCCACCCGTTCAGCTGGGTGGACCCGACGGCCGAGCTGGGTCCAGGCACGCTCGTCTGCGCAGGCTCGATCGTCCAGGCCGGCGCCCGGGTCGGAGCGCACGTGGTCCTCAACACCAAGGCCAGCGTCGACCACGACACGGTGGTCGGAGACTTCGTCCATATCGCCACGGCACACCTCGCCGGCGGCGCGACCGTGGACGAGGGTGGCTTCCTCGCACTGGGGAGCACGGTGCTGCCCGGCATCCATGTCGGTGCCTGGTCACTCGTCGCCGCCGGCGCTCTGGTTAGAAGGGATGTGCCGGCCGATGCCACCGTCGCGGGCTCGCCAGCCCGGGAGGTGCGCTCGAGGGCCGGCAAGACCGACGAGTAGGAGCCGCGTCCGGGAGTGCCTCCACAGGACAGCGCATAGGGTGCCGATCGCGACGTCGGCCTGATCGCACACCGGGGCCTTAGGCCCAGCCTGCGGGGCATGAGCCTCAAGACAAGGTTGCTCGGCGGTGGCGATGAAGCGATAGCCCGAGCTCGTCGCCCGGAGGCGCTCGCGGCCAGCCTCGATGAGCGCCCGCTCGAGGGGATGGACTGGCTCGGTCGCGTGCCCGACGGCCGTGCACCACGCCTGTACCGCGCTCTCGTCGCCATCGGGAAGGCGTTCCTCCTGCGCATCTGCCGGCTCCGCGTCGAAGTCTCTGGAGTCGAGTATCTGCCTGCTGGGGGGTTCGTGGCTTTCTGCGCGCTCCATCGCAGCTGGATCGACCCGCTGCTGGTCGTCCACGGGCTGCCGACGGAGCCGCGAGTCTGGATCCTGGGCTCTGGGGCGACCGCGTTCGACCGACCCTGGAAGGAACGGTTGCTACGCCATAGCGGCGGGTTGCTACCGGTATGGCGCGGGGGCACGGACGTCTCCGTACATGTTCGCTCCGCCCGTGCGGTGGTCGAGCAGGGTGCCGTCCTTGCGCTCTTCGCTGAGGGCCGGATCGGTGGACCGCCGGACGCTCCCGCCAGGATGCGCGCAGGGAGTGCATTGCTGTGCCTTCGCACCGGGGCACCGATCGTGCCGGTCGCGGTCGTCGGCGCCGAGGAGCTGTACCGCGGCAAGCGGATGGCGGTCAGGATCCTCGAGCCTACGAGCCCCGAGCAGCTCCTCGGGTCCCGCTGGCACGGAACACCCGAGCCGGGCTCACGTGACGAGATACGTGTCGCACGCGAGCTGACCGTAGCGATGGGCGCGCGCCTCGCGCCGGAGATCGAACGCCTCCATCGATCCACATCGGACCCAGCGGACCACCCTCGGCGGTGGGCGTGGCTGACAAGGCTCATGCGCTAGTGGTGTCTTGCAGAAGTAGCTAGACGGTAGTCCTGGGTTCCGGTACGCT
>CAYZDQ010000333.1:0-3598 GCA_964476955.1 uncultured Anaerolineaceae bacterium | reverse complement strand
CGATTCTGGCATGTGCCACACTCGGCCGGTGACCAATACCGACACAGGCTCCTAGTGACTCGCCGGCGCCGGATCTCCCGCGGCCACCATGCGCAGCAG
Source organism: uncultured Anaerolineaceae bacterium (assembly GCA_964476955.1). Lineage (GTDB taxonomy): Bacteria > Chloroflexota > Limnocylindria > Limnocylindrales > CSP1-4 > JAFMJV01. The sequence continues at coordinate 3,499 of CAYZDQ010000333.1, read as the reverse complement.
GTCGAGCGTCAGGTGGTCCCCGATGCGTTCGACGTCGGCGTCCGGCTCTCCGGCCAGCTCGGAGGCAGCGAGGACGGCGCGATAGAGGATGCGCCCATCGAGCTCCGGGTCGAGCTCCGGCCCGAAGGCACCCTCCGCCTGGCCCCGACGGATGATGTCGATGACGAGACGCTGGGCCTGCTCCTCGTGGGCGGCCATGGCTGCGCGCAGCGTCGCCGGCAGTGCCGCCGTGAGCGCGAGCGGCGACGGGTGTCCCGCAGCCACGGACGCCACGACCGTCTCCACGAACAGTCCCAGCGCGGCCGTCGGGTCGGCCTCCGCCTCCAGGCGTGCGGCCAGCTCCGCGGTGCCCTCATCGCCGGCCTGCACCAGCCCTGCCAGGACGGCGTCGATATCAGGGAAGTAGTTGTAGAGCGTCTGGCGGGAGACGCCGGCCCGCTGCGCCAATGTCGACATCGTGAGCCCGGCGATGCCCTCCTGGGCCATGGCCTGCATGGCCGCGGCGAGGATGCCGTGCACCGTGCGGGTCCGCCTGTCGCTCAGGGGTCGGTGGCTGCCGCCATGAACCGGGCCGTCTCGTTCCATCAGGGCCGACGATACGCGCGACGCGCGAGCCATGCGAAGCCGATGGACAGGCCCATGATCCAGGCGATCGAGGCCAGCAATGGACCGTCAGCCGGCTGGCCGGCAGCCAGCGCCCGGGCGGCCTCCGAGACCACCGAGATCGGCTGCACCTCGGCGAAGAGCCGCACCAGATCATGCATGCCCGACGTGGGCACGAAGGCGCTCGAAGCGAGCATCAGCGGGAAGAGCCAGAACATCGAGAGCAGTCCCACCGTCTCCGCGTTGCGGATGAGTGCGCCGATCGAGGCCCCTACCCAGGAGAAGGCGTAGCCGAGCCCGACCACGAGGATGACCATGCCGATGGCGCCGGGCAGCGACTCGAGGCGATAGCCCATGAGGTAGGCCACGGCCATCACCAACAGGACGCCGGCCGCGTTGCGCAGGGTGTCCGCCACGGTGCGACCAGCGATGACCGCGATCTGGCTCATGGGCAAGGACCGGAAGCGATCGACCACACCACTCGACAGATCCAGCGCCAGGCCGGTGCCGGTCTGCTGCGCGCCGTTGACGACCGTGATGACGAGCACGCCCGGGACCAGGAACTGCAGGTAGTCCACGCCGGAGCCGGACTCGATGATCCCGCCGAACACGTAGTAGAAGAGCAGCAGGAAGAAGATGCCCATGATCACCGAGAAGGTGAGCTGCTCGGGCATCCGCGCGGTGCGCACGAGGTCCCGGCGAGTGATGGCAAGCGTGTCGGTCAGGGCGATCATGCGGTCACCTCGTCGTCCTCGGCAGCGCCGGATGCAGGCTGCCCCGTGATCTCGATGAAGACGTCATCGAGCGTGGGCCGGCGGAGCTGGAAGTCAGCCAACTCGACGCCGGCCTCGTCGATGCGTCGCAGGGCGGCGAGGCTGTCCCCGGGAGTGGCGACCGAGAGGTGGATCGTCTGCTCGTCGATGGCGCGCGCACGGCCCTGCTCCAGGACGGCCATGGCGGCGTCCCGTCGCGCAGGCTCGGCCACGCTGATCTCGAGCACATCGCGCTCGAGCCTAGCCTTGAGCTCGGCGCTGGTGCCGGCGGCGACGACGCCGCCGTGGTCGATGATGATCACCTGGTCGGCCAGCTGGTCCGCCTCCTCGAGGTACTGCGTGGTCAGGACCACGGCAGTCCCGGCATCCCGCATCGCGCGAATCTCCTCCCAGATGGCGAGCCGGCCACGCGGGTCCAGCCCGGTCGTGGGCTCATCGAGGAACACCGCCGGAGGGTCGGCGATGAGCGCCGCCACCAGGTCGAGACGACGACGCTCGCCGCCCGAGAGCGTCTCGGCCAGACGATCCGCGTACTCGCGCATGCCGAAGCGGTCGATGAGCTCGTCGACGCGCGCTCGACGCACCAGTCCCGGCAGATGGTAGAGCCGGCCGAAGAGGTCGAGGTTCTGGCGGAGGGTGAGCTTCTCGTCCACGGCCGCGCTCTGTCCGGCCAGGCCGATGCTGCGCCGAACCGCGTCAGGCTCGGTCGAGAGGTCGTGCCCGTCCACGGACGCCCGTCCGCCTTCGAGCGGCATGAGCGTGGTGAGCAGCTTGATGGTGGTGGTCTTGCCGGCACCGTTCGGCCCGAGCAGAGCAAAGATGGAGCCGCGGGCGACGGAGAAGCTCAGACCGTCCACGGCGACTGTCTCTCCATAGCACTTGCGGATCCCGGCAGCCTCGATCACCGGCCGCGTCTCGGTGGGCTGTACGGTGGGTGCGGTTGACATGTTGTCAATCTAACCGTGTGGTTGACACTCTGTCAACCTCGGGAGATACCCGCGTCGCCGCTAGAGTTGAGGCTGTGAGACCGAGCAACCCCATCGAGCGCCTGCGCATCACCGTCGTCAGCCGTACGGTCGGCCTGTTCGCCCATGCCGGCGATCCCCTGGAGCACACGCTCGACTACGCCGACGACCCCGGCCTCTTCGGTCCGGACAGCATCAGCTGGGAGGTCATGGGTGACGTCTCCGGCTTCATCGCCGGCATCCGCGCGTTGCTGGTGCAGGCCGCACATCCGGAGGTGGTCGCCGGCGTGGCCGACCACTCGCGCTACCGCGAGGACCCTCTGGGGCGGCTGTCGCGTACCTCGGCCTACGTGACGGCCACTTCGTATGGAGCCATGCCGGAGGTGGAGGCTGCGGTCGAGTTCGTCCGGCGCGCCCACCGTCCGGTGCAAGGCACCTCGCATCGCGGCCGGCCCTATGCCGCCGACGCCCCGGCCCTCGCGGCCTGGGTCCACAACTCGCTGACCGATTCCTTCCTCACCGCCTTCGGGGCCTACGGCGCCCGGGAGCTGGCCGAGAAGGAAGCCGATCGCTTCGTCGCCGAACAGGCTCGCATCGGCCGGCTGCTCGACGCCGACCCGCTGCCGGAGACCGCGGCCGAGCTCTCACGCTGGGTGGCGGAGCACCCGGCGGTGGGACCGTCGCCGGGCATGCGTGACGCGGTCGACTTCCTGCGCGAGCCACCGCTGGATCGGTTCGTGCTCTTCGCCTATCGGCTGCTCGCGAGCGCTGCCGTGGCCACGGTGCCTCCGCGTATCCAGAACGCGCTCGGACTCAGACCTCGGCCCGGCGCACACGTGGTCGGTCGTGGCTCCATGCACGCGATGCGCTGGGCCCTGGGCGCTTCGCCGCGCTGGCGCATGGCGCTCCAGCGGACCGGCGCCCCCATCCCCGAGCACCGCTTCAAGCAGAAACGTCCCTTCGAGACCCTGGAGGCCGCATGACCGCATCGCTCTTCGACACGCTCGAGCGCATCAACGAGCGCCCGGACGTGTACTCGCGCTACACCGCTGACGCGCTGTGGACCTCGCCCGACATCTCCGAGATGATGCTGCGCTACCACCTCGACGGCGAGGTCGACCTGGCCTCGCGGCGCACGGACTTCATCGAATCGTCGTT
>CAYZDQ010000332.1:0-3605 GCA_964476955.1 uncultured Anaerolineaceae bacterium | reverse complement strand
GCCCTGAAGCTGCGTCGCATCCACGGCGTCACCTACGGCCTGACCGCGGGCATCTACAGCGAGGTCGAAGCGGAGGTCGAGCAGTTCCTCGATCAGATCCACACCGGCGTGCTCTACGTCAACCGACGTGCCGGCGCGACCACCGGCGCCTGGCCGGGCGTGCAGCCGTTCGGTGGCTGGAAGGGCACCGGCGCCACCGGTAAGTCGGCGCTCGGCCCGTACTACGTGGCCCTCTTCCTGCGAGAGCAGTCGCACACGATCGTCGACTGAGGCCTGAGGCGGCGTCCGCGGCGGCGCCCCGCACCAGGTCACCGATATGACCCAGCGCCGCTCGCCCGCCGAGCCGGACTGGCCCAGCCACCGCGACGACGCGCCGTCGTCAGCGGACCCGCGCTCATTGCGGCGTGGACTGCTCGCGGGCGCGTCCGTGCTGGCGGTGACCGTGGCGCTGCTGGCAGCCGGGCCCTGGTCGACACAGGCCGGCGGCACGCTGCTGGCGCTGGGTTGGGTCGCCGCCGTCGGCTTCGGGGCGCTGGCCTACCGCGGCCGGCCGCTGGTGGTGCTGACGCTCACCAGGCTCGCGATCGTGACCGGCCTGGTGTCACTGGCGCTGGCGTCCTTCCTGCTGTTCGTGGGCCTGCAGGTGCGCGAGGCCCTCGCCGGCACCGTCATCTTCGGGGCCGAGGGTGAGGGCTGCACGCTCGACGGCGACGCCGAGCGCTTCGTCAGCGGTGAGCCCATCTACCAGGTCGCGCACCTGTCACGCGCGGTCGAGGCGGGAGAGATGGTGACGCTGACCATGCACCGTGACGGCACGCTCGTGGCCGAGGGGTCCAGCCTCAGCGACTTCGCCTTCGACTGCCTGAGCACGCCCCTCGAGCCCCTCGACCCCGGCACCTACGCCGTGGCCGTCTCGGTCGAGGGGCAGGTCCTCGCCGAGGGCTCCTTCGAGGTGACACCGAACTAGCGGATGGGCCCGTATACTCGCTATCCACCGTGCATAGACCGCATGCAGAGGGACCACCGATCGAAGGAGGGGATGTGACCCAGGCGAAGCTCGTTGATATGGACCAGAACGTCGCTCCGCGCCTCGTGACAGAGGTGCCCGGACCCAGGGCCCGGGAGCACGTGGAGTACGACCGGAACTGGTCCTCGCCGAGCCTGCCGCGCGCCTATCCCTTCGTGCCCGTCCGCGGCCGCGGTGCCGAGGTCGAGGATATCGACGGCAACGTCTTCGTCGACTTCTGCGCCGGGATCGCGGTCAATTCCACGGGCCACTCGCATCCGGCCGTGATCGGCGCCATCAAGGACCAGGCCGACGAGCTCGTTCACTACAGCGCGTCCGACTTCTACCCGCCCATCTATGCCCGGATGTGCGAAGCCATCGGGGAGACCGCACCCATCAGCAGCCCTGTACGCGTCTACCTCGGCAACAGCGGCGCCGAGGCCGTGGAGGCGTCACTCAAGCTGGCGCGGGTGGCCACCGGCCGGCACGCGGTCGTGTCCTTCCTGGGCGGTTTCCACGGCCGCACCATGGGCGCCGTGAGCCTGACCGCGTCGAAGGCCAAGTACCACGCCGGGCTGGCCCCCATGCTCAACGGCATCTACCACGCGCCCTATGGGCACGAGGCTGACCTGGCCTGGTTCGACGAGGTCCTCTTCGACAAGCTCGTGCCGGCCGACGAGGTCGCGGCCATCATCGTCGAGCCGGTGCAGGGCGAGGGCGGCTACATCGTGCCCGAGACCGGGTTCATGACCGGCCTGCGCGAGCTCTGCGACCGCCACGGCATCCTGCTCATCGCCGACGAGATCCAGTCCGGCGCCGGTCGCACCGGAAAGATGTGGGCCATCGAGCACTTCGGCGTGGAGCCGGACATGCTGCTCTCCGCCAAGGGCATCGCTTCGGGCATGCCCCTGGCCGCGGTCGTGGCCAGGGCCGAGATCCTCGAGGCCTGGAGCAAGGGCGCCCACGGCTCCACGTATGGCGGCAACCCCGTGGCCTGTGCTGCCGCCATCACCACCATCGAGCTGCTACGGGGCGGTCTCATCAGGAACGCGACCGAGCGAGGCCGGCAGGGTCTCACCGCGTTGCGGCAGATCCAGGCGACTCACCCCGAGCTCGTGGTCGACGCTCGCGGCATCGGCCTGATGCTGGCGCTCGAGCTGGCCACGCCGGAGCAGGCAGACGCGCTCGAGTACGAAGCCTTCACGCGCGGCCTGCTGGTGCTCGGCTGTGGCCACAAGTCCGTGCGCCTCTCGCCTCCGCTCGTGATCGACGAGGCCACCATGGCCAGCGGCCTGGACGTGCTCGCCGGATCCGTGGCCGCGATCGCCGCTCGCTAGCGGTCGCAAGAGCCGGCACGCCCCGGCAGCTCGCGCCTGAAAGTACTATCGAAACCGACTCTGAGACCCACTGAAACGTTTCTTTCACGCACCGGTTCGGTGGTGCGGTGCCGACTTGTGCGGTTTGTGGTCCTTACAGGACTAGTACCTCACTGATAGAACTTCGGTACTGCCTCCCCCCTGACGCCAGGGCTGGAACCTCTCCCGGCAGGGTGACACCAAGGTCGCTCCGCTCTCCGGCCCGGCGAGACCCTTCAAAGGGGGCAAGTCGGAGGAACGCAAGATGCGTGCCAACACCTCTCCCGATACCGAGCAGATCACTCCGGCGACGACGCCGGACCAGACCACCGACACGGCCGACGCGCCGGCGAAGCGCCGAGAGCGCAGCCGGGGCCAGGCGCTCGTCGAGTTCGCCATCGTGCTGCCCGTCTTCTTCCTGGTGGTGGCCGGCATGTTCGATCTCGGCCTCGGCGTCTACTCGGATCTGACGCTCGTCAACGCCGCCCGTGAAGGCGCACGCCTGGGCGTCATCGATCCCGGCAACACCAGTGCCATCGAGACCCGCGTGCGGGCCATGGCCGGCAACCTCGACAGCAGCAAGCTCAAGGTGACCGTCGCCTGCGAGCGCCCCTCGGGCAGCAGCTTCACCCCCTGCTCCAGCCCGATGTGGCTGCCCGGCGATGCCACCAAGGTGACCGTGGACTACAAGTACTCGGTCTTCTTCCCGATCCTCTTCGGCACGGAGATCCCGCTCTCCTCCGAGTCGAAGATGCGCATCGAGTAACGCCCCTCGATCCGCTCCGTCCCGCTGGCACGGCGTTCCTCCGCAAGGCAGTTGACGAACGAACGACACCAGCGCTCCGGCTCTCCCCGGACCGCGTACAGCAAGGACGACACCGATGAACCTCCGCTACTGGATCCGTCAAGGAACCCTCTCCAACCGACCGCCCGAGGCGGCACAGGCCTCGCAGACCCGCCGCGCCCAAGGTGGCCAGGCCCTCGTCCTCTTCGCCATCTTCTTCACGGTCATCCTCGGCGCCGCTGCGCTGGTCCTCGACCAGGGCATGCTGCGCAAGGCCAACTACGACCTCTACAACGCCCTCGACGCGGGCGCGCTCGCCGGCGTGGCCCTGCTCAAGGACGACCCGGTCGCGGCCGAGAGGATCGCTCATGAGTACGTCCAGGAGAACTACCCCGGCGGCCTGCCCAAGAGCGACGTCAAGGTCGGCTTCCGCTGCATCATCGGAGTGGAGAGCGGCTTC